>NZ_JACJQX010000045.1:0-50325 GCF_014696895.1 Chroococcidiopsis sp. [FACHB-1243]
CTTAAACAGTTGCGCGATCTCCGTCTGTACCGAAGTACGCACAAGACATTTGAAGAATACGCCAAGGATAGATTTGGATATAATCGCGCTCATGCCTATCGCTTGATTAACGCTGCCGCAGTTTTGGAGAATTTATCTCCCCTTGACCGACAAGAAGAAATGTCTCCAAATTGGAGACAAAAAATGCCTGTCTCGGAAAGTCAGTGCCGAGAATTAGCTAAACTGCCCGCACAACGACAACCGAAAGCATGGGAGCAAGTCCTATCTATCTGTGGAGACAAGGCACCTACAGCTCAAATTGTCAAAACTGTAGTCGAGCGGATGAAAGAAAAACAATTATTTCCAGCCAGGGATTTTTGTGCGGTGGGAGATGTATTTACCTTGACTCGGCTCCAAAGTCGCGAGCGCAAATACAATGGCTATCCTTGTGTTGCACTGGTGCTAAAAGACTTTACCATCGAAGTTGATGTTTATGATGGAACTCTCATAGTGAAACCAGAAAACCTCAAACCCATCGATGACCCTGATGTTTGTCGCCAGCTTCCTACTATTCTCCAGCGGATTAAGCGAGTGCGGGATACAGACTTGCTCGATCGGGGTGCTTACTATGTTTTAGACGGCTTGGGACGGCAGACCTATTTGACTGACTTTGAGGAAAAGTTATTAAGCTTGTTGGAGCAAGAACATGGGATCGATTCTTAAGGGTAGCCATTTTTAGTATGTGTGTACTAATTCAGTTTCAATTGTAATGAAACGTAACAGTCATTAGATCCAGTTTCCAAGTCCTCTCAGTTGCCATACTGCTAATGACCGAAGCTGAGTTGAGGAAAACTAAAAACACAACGATTGACTCGTTAGTAGACTGTTAAAAATAAAAATGCGATCGCGTACAAGTACAGCAGCGATGAGATGTGCGCTCCTGCGCGTCAGCTCCATGTCCTTGTTCGGCTGCCTACAGCCAGCGACGAACAGAAGCCTTATAGGGCAAGTAGTCCGACGGGAAACGGCTCTCCAGGTAGTGTTCCTCTCGCGGGATGACCACGAACGACATCAGCGCCACCGCTGGTATGAGGGTAACTAGTAGCCAGAGACTGTTGACCCAGAATGCGACACCGAGCTGGAGCAGTGAGAAAGACAGATAGATGGGATTGCGGCTGTATCGATAGGGACCCGTGTGTACGATCGTGGTGGTGGGACGATTGCCCGGAACGGGCGTGCCAGCGGTCCGAAACGTGCTCACAGCCCAGAGGAACAGCACGACAGCGACCAGCACTGTAGTGCCCCCGAGTGGTCCGTTCACGGCAAGAGACACTAGCGGCACTGACCAGACGAAATGCAGCAACAGACCAAGGGCGATCGCGCCCAGGTAGACAAAAGGCGGTCGCACGATCCCAGAGTTAGCGACTTCCGGCATCATGCTTGTCTCCACCTTATCGCTGCGATCGTCGCTTGCCATATGAAGCTCCTCCAAGTCCAAGAACGTTCACCTTGAGCTGCCGCTCAGCCGCGAATGCCATACAAAATGGAACTAACCCTTGCGCTTATCTGAAGATGTCGTGGATTAGATGAGAGGATCTGCTACAGGATTGCAGCCGCCGAACAATAATTGTACTGAAATTACAACGTTAGGAAATGCTATTGGACTAATCTCTCCCTCTATGAAAGTTTCTTCTAACGTGTAGTCACCCTCGCAAGGTGTGCGAAACACTTTGAGCTGTCGATGCTTCAAGTCCACAATCCAGTATTCTTGAATCTCTGCTGTAGCGTAAGTTTTTCGCTTGGCATCTAAATCTTTGTTGAGGCTAGTGTTAGCATACTCAATCAGCCAAAAAATATCTTCAGCGTAGGGATGATGTTGTCGGTAAGTTTGCCCAAGGGGTCTAACAATAGCAAGATCTGGTTCGGGTTCTGAGTCGTTGGGCAATGTAACGGGATGACCTTCGCGCACTTGAGCGCGATCGCCTAAAAGATCCCTTAAATATTTGCCGACTTCATCCCCAAGATAGGTGTGTTCTGAACCCTCTGGAGACATTTCAACGATCTCTCCGTTCAATAACTCAACGTGACGACCTTCTAAAAGACCGACTTCGATCATGCAATGATAGTCTTCTAGCGTCCATTTAGCAGTAGTCACAGTCATATCACGTCTTTCCAAGCCAAAGAATTATTATGGCATTGCTACTTAAGTAACTAATATTTTCTATCCCTGATTCTTAGTTTAACTGGAAAGGCTCTTTAAAGCAGGGTGAGACATACTGCAATATGTCAAGCGGTTGCCTCTTGCATCTGCCCGCTTGCATTAAGGAGAGCTTGTTTAGCGGTCACGGCAGTTGCTTCTAGCACAAATTTGAGTGCTATCTGTGCTTAAAAGCTTCGCCCTTCTGCACCAAGTATCTCGAAAATGGTAAGTTGCAAGTTCTTAATTTTAACTAACTCACAAACAGACATTTATAAATAAGGCGTGACAAAATTATGCTCCTAAATTTGTTAATATCTCCTCAACTACTACCAACACTTCAGAAACAACGTACAAGTGCTTTGCACCTGTTGCACTGATGTTAATTTTCGTGCAGTGCGACTATGACAACACAGCCATCCATTTCTGAGGAAACACACAAAACTCAGACGGTGACTAATTCACCAGCAGAACAAGAAACACAAACTACATCCACTGAAGAAACCGTTCGCTTGGAAATAGAAGCGAAACAGGCGCTAGAGCGGCACGATTACTATCACCTTGCCTACAGCCAATACTAAAAGTTTGTCCATCAGCATCTACAAAGATTTCCGATAAGCGTCACCGCATATTCGTTACGGACAAAGCAATAAAACTAGTTGAGAAAAACTGTGCAAGATAAGACAATTAATTCAGACTTAGTAAACACAAAACTAAAAGATATTACCGCGCGATCGCTGCGAGAGCTATCTCTAGAAGCAGCTTTGTTGTGGAACCAGATAGAAGACGCTTCAGAGTCAGGAGCTGAAAACGTCGAAAACTTAGTCAAACAACTGTGGCAAGTCCAAGAAGCAACTGAGTCTAAGATTGACAGCATTGCTTGGATAGTAGATTATCTAAAAATTGAAATTGATACTGCCAAAAAACGCCTGGATGCAGTTATAGAACTGCACGAACAATTCATTGCTAAGAAGGAAGCCCAGTTAGCAGGTATCAAGCAGGGATTGCTATGGTTGCACGCTCAAGGATTAATTCCAAAACGCAATATCGGTAAAGAAAGAGAAATTGAAATTAGAGATAACAATCCTAAAGTTATACCTAAAGTAGCCGCCGATTGTCCAGAACTACCAGATGAATTTCGAGTGCAAGAATTAAAATCTAGGTTAGACCTTCAAGCTATTCTTGATGCTCATAAATCTGGTAGAGATATCAGCAGCTTTGCTGACATTCAAATTGGGAAACAAGTACGGTTTAAGTTTCAATCCTCTCGCGCTAAAGTCAAACACTCTCAAAGTTAGAGATCTAAAACTTCCCCTCACAGTTAGGGGAAGTTATACTTTATGTAACCAGAATAGGTAGTGTTGCTATGGCATTGACTTTTTCTATAGCATTCTTCTGATGTAAGTGTAGCAAAAAGATCGGAAACTTGTTAGATGCCTATATTGCACTAGGTAATTTAGGATTTTAATAAAATTACAATAATTAATCTTGACCTTATATGCAATCGAATATATTCCACGCCCTCGAAAAGCATATCCTCAACAATAATCCAATTGTTGCTTGCGAATCACCATTTCAGGAACGGCTACGCTTTTTCTTGGGTGTCGCTCAAATTTGTCACAAACTAGGTAAAAGCTGCTATTTGTGGAATTTGGGAGAAAGTGCAATTAAGAAAGTTAGTATTGCTGTTGAAGGAAATCTAGCTTTTCAAGATTTTGATACTTCTAAGCCTATTATGACTGGGCAAAACAGAGAAGCATATGCAAATGTTTTTTATTTTTGGCAAACGCAGTTAGAAAATGGAATATTAATCGTTGAAAACATTTATCCTTGGCTGCGATCGGAGAATGAGGCGAAACAGACAGAATTTTTATTGATGTCAGAATGGCTCAAATCTTCTTTATTAAACCTAAAGCTTTACAACGATAGAGCAAAGAAAACTCTATTACTGTTAGGAGATTCCGCTAGCCTTTCTAAAGACATGGTAGGAGAAATTCCCCTAATTTCTCATGAGTTACCTGAGATAGGCGAGATGATCGGCGTACTGAGGCATAGCCAAATACTTCCAGTCGGTTTAGAAGATAAAGACTGGTCAGAGATTGCTAGAGCAGGTATAGGATTGTACGCATCAGATATAATACGTGGTTTAGCATCTTTAAAGAAAGAATTCAACGTAGAGTTGGCTGCAAGTGCTGGAGAACAAATTGTCAAACAAGCAACTAAACAACTACTCGAATATAAAATAGATTTATTTAACAAACTTTATAATGTCGAGTTCGTACCACCTCCAAAAGTCAAGCTTGGAGGATTGGAACTGATGCAAGAAGCATTTCAAAAGTTCAAGGTCTTGCTATCGCCAGCAGCTAAACAGTATAACTTGAGAGTGCCAAAGGGTGTGATGTTTGTCGGTCCGCCAGGAACTGGTAAATCTCATGCAGCAAAAGTTTGCGCTCAAATTATGGGAGTACCGCTAGTCCTAGTTGATTGGGGAAATTTTAGAAGTGAGGGCGATCGCGCCGAAGCTAAGTTGCAAAAGTTATTGAAGCTTGCCGATCGCCTCAACCAAATCGTTGTCTATTTTGACGACCTAGATAAGGGATTTGCTGGAGACGACGACCTATCGAGACGGCTGGCAGGTCAACTGTTGACTTGGATGCAAGAGCGCACGAGTGATGTGGTAGTCATTGCCAGCGTCAACCGCATGGAATGGTTGCCCCCAGAACTCACCCGCGCTGGCAGATTTGACTACATCTACAAAGTAGACTTGCCCAACAACGGCGAACGCCACGCTATTTTCAAACTGCACGCTGCCCGATTCGATTACCGCTTCCACAATGGTGGCGATCCCTTTACTGAAGCCGAGTGGCGACGACTGCTCAAAGCTACAAATAGATGCGTGGGTGCAGAGATCCAGACGATTGTAGAAAGAGCGGCAGCCACGACTTTCTACGAAATGCTAGCTGGTGGCGAAATCGATCGGAATTGTCAACCTCAACTGAAGCTTACGGTTGAAGCACTGTTGAACGAGCGCAAGCAGATGAATCCTTTGGCGATTAGGGAAGCAGACAGAGTAGAGTCTATGCGTAACAAAGCAGATATCCAAGGACTTCCTTCTTCTCCCATTGACGACAGTATTTATGCCAATGGCAATGTTGAGATTTTTGGATAGAACCCATTCCTCAGCACTTATTCTCCATGCATTGCTAGTAGCCGTAGGAATGCTACAGGGCGCGATCGTGATTTGCTTCTCAATCTTTAAACGCTATGAAAGAAAACTCTGCTGCTAGCCAAAGCTCCAGCCAGGTACGCAAATGCAGCACCGATGAAATTTACCTGAAAATTCTCAACTGTATTGGATCAGTTGCAGGTATTCTCGTTGCTGTCGTTCCCGTTGCCCTTGCCTTGATTCCTCCCCCAGCACAACAACTACCCATCGAAGCTCACCTGGCGATGCCAGCGCGAAAGATCGAACTTGAAGTGGCACGAACGCCAGAACAAGTGGCGGCTGGTTTGAGGTCTCGCTCTTCCCTGCCGCTAGATCGCGGAATGCTTTTTGTGGTGAATAAACCCAAAATAGTCAAACTGTGGATGAAAGATGTATTAGTACCACTGGATATCATCTTCATTCGGAATGATATAGTTGCGTCCTTAGTCAAAAATGCCCCTCCCTGCCCGCGATGGAAGAGTTGTCCTATTTACGATTCAGTTAAACCAGTCAGCTATGTCCTAGAGTTACCAGCAGGCAGTGCTAGTAGACTTGGTATACAACCAGGTAGAAAACTGGATGTTGAGTTTACCAAAGTGATTTTGTCATGATGCTAGGCAGAGGTGCTGGGGGAAGATTCGGATTGGATTTCCCTTGCTCCCTCTCCCTCCGAAGCGCGATCGCCGCACTGTCGATGCTCGCCCCTGTAGACGCTGCTAGCTCCAGCTTCGGCAAAGCGCATGAGAGTCAACCCCTACTGGTATCTAATCCATCAAAGGGCAGAGCATATTATTTCAATGGGTGACTAGATATTCGATTGCAGCAAATTATTTATTGAGTTAACAATTGACGTAAAACTTCCATGCAATAGGGAACGGAGTGCTTTAGATGCAGACGGGCGATCGCTCCTCGTTCCAAACCCATTCCGTCTAGAACCACACCATTCAGTACTGTTATGCATCGGATCGTAAAACAAGGGTTAACAGGTTGCAGCTTTTGAAGCCCAGTTATTAGTTGAGGCGGGTTTGGGAAAAATGCGTGGGTTCAACCATGTCCAAAGAATGATTACAGCAACCGAGATGAGTGCCCACCAACCCAGCCAGACGCGACTCCAGACTGCTAGAATCAGGAGCGGCAAGACTGTGACCGCGTCCACACACTCCAGGGATTAGCATAACGTGCCCAAGTGGAGTCACTCATACTAAATGCTTCTGCTATCTTCTGCTCAAACGTCATTGAAAAACTCCGACTTGAATGTGTCACGCCGCATCAGGAAAGCAATTATAGGCTTTTACCTTCTAAGTTTAGCGATCGCAAATCCAATCGCTGTCTCGATTGCTAAACCAACTCCCACCCATAAAATTAGATCGTCCAATATCACTCTAAGAGCCGCTCCGATTGACATTTCAAGAGCAACACCCACACCAAGATCGCGTTGTGAACTTCTCATAAGTTGCGAAAAACTACCCAATAACGCCTGAATTCAACTTCTGGTTAGTTGTGCAATAGACTTTCTGCGTGAATACTTTATCTGTCACGTTGAGCGAAGCGAAATATCTCCTCGATTCCTCACTACACTGCGTAACGTTTACGAATGACATACAGATTTTTTGATTTGTATAGGAGGTCTATTAAACCTAACTGTAGATAGAATTCACTCAGTGCATGGCATGTTAATTATGGTCGTGTAGCTTAAAACGATAAAGTAATGACAGACAGTCAAGATCGCAACGTCAAAAAACTGCGAGAATTACTGAGAGATATTAAATTTGCCATGCTGACAACAGTTGAAGACGATGGCAGCTTACGCAGTCGTCCCATGGCGACTCAGGAACAAGATTTTGATGGCAACCTTTGGTTTTTTAGTAACTCCAACGCACCCAAAGTTCAAGAAGTCGAACACCATCAACGAGTAAACTTGAGCTACGCTCAACCAGACAAACAAAAGTATATTTCCGTATCAGGTACGGCTCAACTCGTGCGCGATCGCCAGAAGATCGAGGAACTTTGGAATCCTACATACAAATCTTGGTTTCCTCAAGGATTAGACGATCCTAACCTGGCACTGCTCAAAGTCAGCGTCGATAAAGCCGAGTATTGGGATTCTCCTTCCAGTCAAGTTGTGCGTCTTGTTGGCTTTTTGAAGTCAGTAGTTACGGGAGAACCAATCGGTAATTTAGGCACGAATGAGAAGGTTGAAGCTCCATTGACTCAGCCAAAAAGTTGAGAATTTAAGGATTAGATATGGTGACAGCTAACCCCAAACCAGAGCCAACAACTGTACCCGAACCAGATCCAGAACCAATTCCCTCGCCGGAGTCCACCCCAGAAGAACCAGATTCTGAACCGGATGTCATACCAGAACTCGATCCCGTACCTGCTCCCTCCTAACAGCATGAGTTAGCACGGCATATTCCTTGCAGTAGCGAAATACTGTAGAGATGTTGCAGGCAACGTCTCTACAGTGGTTATGTAATACAGTTTGACTTAATTCAGCAGTAACTATTTTTCCGAGCTGTGACAAAAAAGGCAATAATATCGTTCCATAACCCTTTGTCTGTAGATAAAGAATTTATTTCTGCGATGTATTCTGCTTTGAGTTGCGCTGATTTTTCTGGTGGAAGTTGGAAGACTTGACAGCCAAAAGCACTATTGGCATTTGCATTCCATGCTAGTTCTGCATCGTTAAGATAAAAGCCAAGCTGTTTTGTCACGACTTGAATATCTTTAAAACCAGCCGTTTGTAGTAAATATTTGCACTTCTTTGGAGTCCCTAGAGGCTGGTTGGGGTTAGTAATAGAGATACCATATGCCTTTGCTTTGTCGCGAAATAAGACAGATGCAGTGTGTGCCATTTCAGCAAAACAGGAAAATCCTACTAGTCCACCTGGTTTAAGGAAGTGGTACCATTGGTAAAAGCAAGCAGGCACGGTAAGATATGCGATCGCCGACGAACACAAGACAGCATCAAAACTGTTATCGCTAAAGTCTAAATCGTCTGCATCTGCTTCTATCAGTTCGACATTTTGCAACTTTTCGGCGACGCTCTTTTGCCGTGCTTGCGCCAACATGCCTGTGGAGAAGTCTACTCCTACCACAGCACCATCATTACCAACGATTTTAGCAGCAGCGGTCGCGACTATTCCCGTGCCAGTTGCTACATCTAAAATCTTCTGTCTCGGTTGTAGTTGAGCTAACTCTACTAGAGGGAGAGCAAAACGATAGCGCCAGTCATTATCGTAATTATTTCTGGAATTGAAGTCGGCAATGACTCGCTGTTTGTATTCGTTCATCACTGCTTTGGCATTGACTCGATCGGTAGAAGTTTTCAAAATCCGAAATTCCCACAATGATGAATAGATAGCAATCGCGTTATGGATAGTGGAGTTTGAGCATTTTGAAAAAGGCGATCGCACCCGTTTTTACCAAAAGCCGACAAGAATTTATCGTTGTCATTTCACACTTTTGACTCTACATCGGATGCGCTTTTGGCTGGTTTTGCCCAACCGCGATCGCGCAAATAGGATTCAAAGTCGGTCGGTGCAGAAAAATCGCGTTTCAACTGAGCCAAATCCGCTGCGTATCCGACGTTCTCAAACCAGTGATACATGATGGTCATTTCTTCTCCGGCTTGCTGCTCAAACGCTTCAAACGGAATTTGTTGGTATTGAACGGTTTTTCCCAAAACGCGGCTGAACGCAGCAGCGATTTCCGTCATGGTCATGTCCACACTGGCAACTTCAATTTCGCGGTTCGAGAAATCTGCGCTCCGCGAGAACACCTCGGCAACCATTTCCCCGTAGTCTTCTTCAGAAAGTTGCTGCAATTTTGTTTCGGAACCCAGCGGCTGGGGAAGCGTTCCCTTCTCGATCGTCGGGCGCATCGCGTTGTAATTGTAAAAGAAGAAAACCGGACGCAGGATCGTGTAGGGCAAGCCGCTGGCGCGAATGTATTCTTCAATTTGAAACTTACTATCAAAATGCGGAACGCCAGTGTTGCGTTCTGCACTCCCCACCGAACTATAGACGAAATGCTGAATAGCTGCCACTTTCGCCGCGTCTGCGATAGCCTTGCCTTCACGGATTTCAGCGTCCAATCCATCTTGGAAGGTTTGCACCGAAAAAACGCCCCTAGCACCTTGCAGCGCCCGATCGAGGGAAGCGCGATCGCTGAGATCTCCTTGTACGAGTTCTGCACCCGCTTGTTTAAGTGCTTGAGCGGCAGGCTTATTTGGATCGCGCACCAAGGCACGAACCTTAAAATTTCCGCGCTGTAACAGATGATGCGCTACCGCACCGCCTTGGTTGCCAGTCGCACCAGTGACGAGAATTGTTTGATTTGAATTTTCCATTTTTATCTTCCTTGTAACGCTCAACTTCCACAGGCGCATTGCATCGTCCACGTCTGTAACCATTGGGTCTTTTTGAAACTGGAATTGCCACAACGATCCAGCAATTATCAGCATTCTCAGCTTAGTTTCGCTACAATATTTGTACTTCTGTCCAGAGAGACAAATTGTCATTTCAATAAGTGTGTCGTGCCTCCAATCCCAGCGAACATCACCCAAAATCCATTCATTAAGCTATCGGACAAGCGTTTAAGTTGAGGCGATCGCGTTTTTAGCTGTATAATGGCAAAGGTCAGCCGCAAGCAGCTTTTCGGACTCAACATCCAATTTTTACGAGTGGTGTGCAACGGGATTGTTATCTTGCTGTTGCTTCACTTTCATGACTACTCGAAGTCTGTCACAACACCAACATACTCTTCTGGAAGTGGAAGATTAAAGTATTGCTGCAATAGTCGAACGTTATGAATGTCTTTTGCTTGGGGCTTGTATCCTGTGTAACATAGCATCTGAGCTTCAGGTGTGATGCAAGAAATCACATTACCGTCGATTGTACCCTGTCCAGCCAAGCTATTTTGTGGATAGTGAAAAGGCGTACCATCTTGCAGGGCTTGAATGAACTGCCCGCTACTATCCTGTTGTACGGTGTGAAAGTCAACACTACGACAGTCCCAAATACCAAGCCTATCTGCGCGAACACCAGCCGCCGACACTGATTGTCTGGGGTCATCAGGATGGCTATATGCCTGAAGGCGCGGCGCGAGCATATCTCAGAGATCTACCTGACGCTGAACTTCATATCTTGAACGGTGGACACTGGTTGCTGGAGACACACTTAACAGAAGTTATTGCTCTTGTTCGAGACTTTCTAAGTCGTATCGACAAATGTAAAAATTCCTAAGCGCAGAAAGCTGCCGCACGACTTATTTTTAGACTGAAAGTTTCTATCTAAAGTCCCTGATTCGGGCAATTAGACAGAAATTAATCTGCTTAAAATCCCAAACATAGATGATTAGGCTGAAATAGGTCTGTCTAAGATCCCAAAACCAGCGATTAGACAGACGCAATTGGGCATAATACTCTCGCACAGTGTGGCTAGGCTGATAGCTAATCAACGGTATTTACTACACGTATCGCCTTCCATGCGATCGTCAACCCCTCTTCGATAGGAATCACATCAGCGTGCAGGCGAGAATCATCGTGCTAACGCGTCCCTCGCAATTAGTCGTCCGTTGGTTGCGATCGCGATCCAACATCAACCCACACTACTTTAAGCCTTAGCAAACTTACTCTCGCACAAATGGTGTATTCTCCCCAATGCCACCGCCAAATACAATAGTACAAGCGTGCCGAGAATCGTTCGCCGTTACTCTATCTAACGCCGCCAGGTAAGCCCCGATGTACTTGCGAATGCGATAGCAAAAAACTTCCATCGCCAGCCGCACCCGCTCAAAAGACCCAGCAATCCTGACTTCTTGTTAAGCCATTCCTCAACCTGTTGATTACACCTCTGCTGTTGCCATAGACATCTCCCGACACGATTCTGCACAACGACGGCAGGCTTCCGCACAGGCTTGCATCTGAGCATCATTAGCGAAACGCTGGCAATCCATCGCACACATATTGCATACTTCTGCACAGACACCACACGTCCGCATATGCAATGCAGAGTTCCGCAGCATGAAATTGGCGCTAGTCTGGCAAATCTCAGCGCAATCCAACATCAGTGCAATATGAGCGACTTCTGCGTGTTGTCCACCTTGCTGAAGACAGTAAGTCACAGTATTCAGACAAACGCTATGACAGTCCGAACAGTTCTGGATACACTGTTGCATATCTTGGCTAATCTGGTGTAGATGCATATTATCATCAGCCATAATTTTTATCTCCTTGCGTCACTGCCTCATTGCTAAAGAAATAGTTGACTTTTCACCTCTAGCTAAGGTTAGGTTTTAGAGATCGCTTACTTTTATTAAATGACCGATCAAGTATGAAGGCTAAAAGTTTTTTTGAGTACAAAGCGGACGGTCAACAGGAATTTTTATTCACAACCAGCAATCCTTTTTATGTCTCAGCCATGAGTTATAGAAAAAATCCATCTTAAGAAAGGATTGATCGGTCGGAGCGGCTACTTCCAATCAAAGCTTACTTCAGGTAGAGAAGAAGTTTAAATTATCGAGCTAGCCTTTTCATAGAACGAAAAGTATCTAATAATTTCAACATTGATGGAATATCCAGCAAGGGTTGAATGTTGTTGCTCCACTACGAGGTTTGAGTCATGTCAACTTACAAAATCCGGCTCATGAATGAAGCTGAGGGAATTGACCAGACAGTAGACGTTCCAGAAGATGCCTATATTCTCGAAACAGCTGAAACTGACGGTGGGTTGGAGTTGCCATATTCCTGTCGTCAAGGGGTTTGCTCGACGTGTACCGGAAAGTTGGTCGAGGGTTCGGTTGACCAATCAGAAGGATCTTACCTTGATGACGACAAAATTGCTGAAGGCTATGTCCTGATTTGCATTGCTCACCCAACCTCTGACTGCACGATTACGACTCATAAAGAGGAAGAAGTGGCGGCGTAGTCAGAGTCAATTTTTGGTGGGAGCCATAAATGAATGATGGAAGTTCCAAACGAGCTGATGAATAAAGTTTTGAGTTACTTGCTGCAACAAGCAGATGAAGGTGACACAGAAGCGGAAGAACTGCTCGACGAGTTGAATGAGTTGGTCAACCTTCAGAGGAAACATTGAAGTCTACAAGGTAAATCGTCATGCGTAGCTTTCGATTAGGTTCTATCCATACTCTAAGACAGGATTCACGCGATCGCTGCTAACCAATTCTGCTACCGATGCAACCAATTTTGCTGGTTCTACAGGTGCCGCCAGGACTTGCTGTTGGTTGAAGTCTCCAGCAGCGTAGGCAGTAAGCGCGACCGCGCTTAATTTGCCCACCCCGATCGGGTGGTAGAGTTCTTATTTGCTGCACTAGCATGTAGCCGTCCGTGTCTGGCATCCCAATTAAGTGCCGAGCGATCGCAAGCCCTAACCTCTTGCCTTAACCGAAAAGTATTGAGTCATGCGTCTGTTTCCCGCCCACACAAACGAGCAACGGTTGTCACAATTTCTGCTGGCTCAACAGGCTTTGCCAGGTGGGATTGAAATCCAACTTGCAATGCTGAGGCGCGATCGAATTCTCCCGCATAGGCAGTTAGAGCAATGGCTGGAACTTGACTCGCTGGCGATCTCGTCCGAATTTGTTGCATCAACATATAGCCATCCATCTGAGGCATGCCAATATCGCTGACGATTAGGTGGGGAATAGACCGCTCGATCGCTTGCAGCGCTTCAATTCCCGATGAAGTACTGGTGACGATCGCACCTGCCTGTTCTAGAACAAAAGCAATAAAATCTCTTGAGTCTGGTTCATCATCTACTACTAGAATAGGGATGCCACTCAAATCGCCTGTCGTAGTAGCGGATTGTTCTAAAGCAGGCAGTTCGCTCGTTCGCGGTGCCAGCGGAATTTGCACGATAAACGTCGCTCCTTGTCCTTTGCCCTGGCTCTCGACGGCGACCGTTCCACCATGCAACTCAACAATTTGACGAGCGATCGCCAATCCTAATCCCAGTCCACCAAACTTGCGCGTGGTGGTTCCATCCTCCTGACGGAAATGTTCAAACACATAGGGCAGAAAGTCAGGTTTAATGCCAATGCCTGTATCAATGACTTGAATTTGAGCATTCGTTCCAGATTGAGCTAGGACAACTGTAATTTGCCCACCATGAGGCGTAAACTTCACGGCGTTGGATAATAGATTCCAAATCACTTGTTGCAAGCGTCCAGCATCCCCGATCGCTGCGCCAATATCTGGGGATAATGTGGTCTGAATTTGCAGCGACTTAGCTTGGGCGGCCAAACGAACGGTTTCTAAGGCAGATGAAATCACCATCCTTAAATCGACGGGTATCTGATTCAAGCTCAACTTACCGCGCAGAATGCGGGAGATATCGAGCAGGTCTTCAATCAGTTGTGACTGTAATTGGGCATTGCGCTCGATCGTGGCAAGCGCGTTCGCGGTTTTTGCCGCGTCTAGTTTTCCTTTTTGTAACAGTTTCGACCAGCCGAGAATGGGATTAAGCGGCGATCGCAACTCGTGCGACAGGACGGCTAAAAACTCATCCTTAATTCGATTTGCTGACTCTGCTGATTCCCGTGCGGCTTGTTCGCGGGCAAGGAGTTGTTCTCGCTCTTGCTCAGTTCGTTTGCGATCGGTGATATCTTTAAATACAATGGCAACTTTTCGGTCTTCCGGCTCTCCGGTACGACACGCATACACATCAAACCAACGATTCAGGACACTAGAGCCATTTTCAAATCGCACGGGTTTACCCGTTACAGCAACTCGACCGTAAATCTCAATCCAGTGATCTTCAAGATTCAACTGACGCGCTGTTTTACCGACGGCTTGTCGAATTCCAGTTTGTTGCTCAAAGACTGGGTTGATTTCTAAAAGGCGGTAGTCAATTGGTGTATCGGACTCGTCACACAACACTTCAACAATGCAAAAACCTTCATCGATCGACTCAAACAGTGTGCGATAGCGTTCTTCTGATTGACGTAGAGTAGCCTCAGCGCGGATATGATCGATGAAGTCCGCAGCCTGGCGCACGTACAGATCGAGACGGCGCAGGTCTTGCTCGCTCGGTCGATGCACCGCTCGCCAATGCGTCGAGAGCATCCCCAGTGGTGCGCCGTCTCGACCGACGAGCGGCGTAGATTGCACGGCGCGGTAACCAGCCGCACGAGCCACTGGACGGAGCGGGGCGTAGGGCACATCGGCCTCAACATCTTCGATGATGGTTCGCTTGCCAAAGCGCAGCGTCCTACCGCAGGCTGAGTCATCCGCCGTCGATACCTCGCGGAAGAAGTTGAGGAAGTCCTGTTGGAAACCGTGCTGGGCTGCGATGCGGAGTACACCCCGATCGGCATCCAGGAGCTGGATATTGCCCATATCTGCGCCGAGCAGTTCGATAGTGGCGACCAATATCTCATTGAGTCCCTCACTCAGGCTCAACCTGCGCCACAATCGCGAGCTTGCTTCATTCAGCCTGACGAGCGCGCTGGCTTCGGCTGCTAACCGAGCTTCGCTCTGGCGCACTGCCTCTTCAGCCCGTTTGCGATCGTGGATGTCAATCACGGAGCCGATGTAGCCCTTAAATTCACCGTCTGCCAAAACCCAGGGTTTTGCCGCATCAATGCACGTCCGATAGTATCCGTCTCGGTGGCGCAGGCGGTATTCCAGTTGAAAGGCTCGGGCGCGATCGTTGGCGGCAAGAAAAATGGCTTCGGAGGCGGCGCGATCGCCTGGATGGGTTGCATCAAGCCAACCAACCCCTAATCCGGTTGCCTCGGTCTGCCCTGTAAAGTCATACCAGCTTCGACTTAGATAAGTACAGTGCCCCGTGGCATCCGTCACCCAAACCATCATCGGAGCATTGTCTGCCATGTTGCGGAATCGCTCTTCACTTGCCTGGAGTTCGGCTTCTGCCGCTTTAATGTCGGTGACATCTACAGAACACCCAACGAAGCCGACAAAGGTGTTGTCGAGTCCAAAGTGCGGCTCTCCGACGTTCTGAAGCCACCGATACTCGCCGTCGTGTCGCAAAAATCGGCACTGGAATTCGTATCTCTCTTGTCGTGCAAACGCCACTCGGTAAGCTCCTACATAGGCGGCAGCATCATTTGGGTGCAAGAAGTTTGCCCAGCCCATGCCCTTTACACCGTCCAACGTCTGGGCAAAAAACTCTAGGTAGTGGCGGTTCACATACATAACACCCGTCTCGTCGGTCTGCCAGATCAGCACTGGGGAACTATCAGCCATATTGCGAAATCGGGCATTCGCATCCCGTGTGGCTGCTTCGGCTCGTTTACGATCGGTGATATTGGTAAACAGAACGGCAAACTTGTGTTCTTGCGGCTTACCAATGCGGAAGGCTTTGATATCGAACCACCGATTCATCGCTGCCGATTGATTTTCAATCCGCACGGGTTCGCTCGTCAGCACGACTTTACCGCAAACCTCAACCCAAAAATCTTCGAGAATCGGCACCAGTTCTCGCATCGTTCTACCCACTACTTGCTTGAGTCCCGTCATCTGTTCAAATGCTGGATTGATTTCGAGGAAACGGGAATCCATTGGTTTACCATTCTCGTCAAACAGCATTTCGCAGATGCAGAAGCCTTCGTCAATTGTCTCGAACAACGTGCGATACCGATACTCGCTTTCGCGTAGGGCAGCTTCTGACCGTTTGAGTTGGTGGCGTTCTTGGGCTTCTCGCCATGCCCGCTGCACCGATGGTACTAACCGCCCTAACCGTTGCTTCAGCACGTAGTCTGTGGCTCCACTTTTGAGCGTTTCGATCGCCAATTCCTCACCTAAACTGGCGGTGACAAAAATAAATGGAATGTCAGGACGCAGATTAAGGGTAATTTCCAGCGCCGAGATGCCATCAAAACTGGGCAATGCGTAATCTGCCAGAATCAGGTCAAACTCATCAGTTTCCAAGGCTGAAATAAACTCAGTACGAGTTTCCACCCTCAGCAGTTCGCAGTCAATGCCGCCATCCGTCAGCGTGACTTGAATGACATCTGCATCCAGTGGATTGTCTTCAAGCAAGAGAAACCGGAGTGCTATCATCGTTCTCCCTGCTGAAATTTAGGTAACGAAAAGTAGAACGTCGCGCCGCAATCGACTGCTCCCTCTGCCCAGGTGCGACCGCCATGACGATGAATAATTCGCCGGACATTGGCTAGCCCTACCCCTGTCCCTTCAAACTGCTCCTGGGAATGCAAGCGCTGGAAAATGCCGAACAATTTATTGAGGTATTTCATGTCAAACCCTGCGCCATTGTCCCGCACAAAGAAGACGACTTCACGATCGCCGTCAATACTGCCGATAATAATATCAGCTTCAGCGCGATCGCGAGTGTATTTAATCGCATTAGAGAGCAAGTTTTGCAGCACCAGTTGTAACATGGCAGGATCGCCTTGTACCTCCGGTAATGACGAAATCTGCCAGCGAACGATCCGTCCGAGCAGGTCGGGTTGAAGTTGCTGTTGCGCTTGTTGCACCAGTCGATCCATCTGGACGATTGTGAAGCGTATTTCAGCCCGTCCCATCCGCGAGAACTCCAGCAGGTCGTCAACCATTTTTCCGGTCTGTACGGCGGATTGGGCGATAATGTTTAAATATCGCAGACTGGTATCGTCCAGCGTTATTGGAGCGAGCTTTCTTTGCAGCAATTCGGCAAAACTGTTGATGTAGCGCAACGGCGTTCGCAAGTCATGGGACACCGAGTAGGAAAACGCCTCTAGTTCTTGGTTGAGTGTCTCAAGTTGCGCCGTGCGCTCTTTGACCCGGCGTTCCAGGCTTTCGTTAAGTTTTTGCACCTCTTGCATCACCTGTTCGCGGTAGGCTGCCTCTCGACGCATCTGCGCTAGTTTCAAGTTGGCATCCACCCGTGCTAACAGTTCGCGAGCCGAAAAGGGTTTGATCAGGTAGTCATCCGCCCCAGCTTCTAACCCCTCCACTCGCGATTCTTCTCCCGCACGGGCAGACAGCAGAACGATCGGGATATCTCTGGTTTTTGCATCGGCTCGCAACGATCGCAGCAACTCAAACCCATCCATTCCTGGCATCATCACATCCGTCAGCACTAGATCGGGTGTCCGTTCAGCGATCGCGTTCAGTGCTGCTAACCCGTCGTTTACAGCTTCCACTTCATAGTGCTGGTTCAACAGTCGCCTGAGATAGTCGCGCATGTCGGCGTTGTCATCGACCAGGAGGATACGAGCAGTTCTAGGCAGAGGGGCAGAGGGGCAGAGGGGCAGAGGAGAAATTAGGCTCTCTTGTTCCCCTGCTCCCCTGCTCCCCTGCTCCCCTGCTTCTTCAGGTAGCCAACGTAAGGCTTCTTCAACGTAGGAATTTGCCCCAATCGCCGTGGATGTTTGTATGGAAGGAACGCCAATGCGATCGAGGGGTAAATGAGCTACCCCTGTGGGAATGGTCACGGTAAACGCGGTACCTTTGTCAACCTGGCTCGTGACGGCGATCTTACCACCGTGCAGCTTGACGAGTTCTTGCACCAAGGACAAACCTATGCCCGATCCTTCAATGCTGCGTCCCCGCGCCCCTTTGACCCGATAAAATCGTTCAAACAGGTGAGGTAATGCTTCGGTTGGAATACCCGTGCCCGTGTCTCGTACCACTAATTCAACCGCGTTTTCTTTCGGTCTAATCGAAACAGCAATCTCACCCTCAAACGTAAATTTGAAGGCATTGGAGAGCAGATTGAGGACGATCTTTTCCCACATCTCTCGGTCTACGTAGACGGGTTCGGGCAGTGGTGGACGATCGACAATTAACTGCAAGCCTGCACTCTCGATCGCGGAACGAAATACACTTGCCAATTGAGCAGTGAAGGTTGATAAGTCAGTCGGCTCGTAATCCGCTTGAATGCGTCCAGCTTCAATCCGAGAAAAATCAAGTAGGGTATTGACTAGCTTCAGCAATCGCCGAGCATTCCGATATACGACCTTTATTCGTTCTTGCTGTTGATGTGGCAATGGCACGTTTGTATCTGCCAATGCCTCTTCGGTTGGACCCAGCATTAAAGTCAGAGGAGTCCGAAATTCATGACTGACATTGCTAAAGAAGGCGGTTTTGGCGCGATCGAGTTCTGCCAGTGCTGCACTTCGTGCCGCTTCGCTAACAGCTCGCTTGCGTTCGTCTTCGTAGGCGTGAGCGTTGCGAATTGAAATTGATATTTGACCGACAAACAGTTCGTAGAACGATCGATAGCCTTCGTCTAACGCTCGGTTCGGATTCACCCCAGCGACCAGCACGCCGAGTGTTGCCGCTTGCCCAGAGGAGGCGATTGGCATCACTAACGCCGAGCGAACTGGCTCATTCCACGGTCCACCCGTCAAGCTCTGATGGCGATCGATCGCTTCCACTAAAATAGTTTCGCCCGCTGCAACCCGTTCCAGAGACCAGATTTCGGGCGATCGAGCGGTCAAATCAATTGAGTGGGAGCAAATCGGTTCGCCAACCTCCAGCCCGACTGCCCCTTGTAGCGTTAGCGTGTTGCTTGCCGAGTCGCGAAGGTAAAGAAGCGCAAACGGAACATCCAACGGATGCGCTGCGATCGCCGCCATCAAATCCCGACAGGTTGACTCAACACTTCGCGTCTCGCCTGCCTTAGAAGCTAAGTCGCGCAGTAGCCGTAACCGTCGTTCGCCCAAAACTTGCTGAGTCACTTCGCTACAAACGGCGAGCATTCCCACGCTCTGCCCGAGATCGTCCTCGGCTGGCGCATGAGAAACACTGAAGTAAGACTCTTCGCGGTAGCCCGCTCGTTCCAAAACCAGCAAGAGCGCGGGTGTCCAGTTGGCGACACCCGTTTCCATGACGCGGTGAATCATGGGCCCTAGTGTGTCCCATGCCTCTGCCAGCGTGACTCGGATATCGATTCCCAAAGCGGCTGGATGTTTGTCGCCAATTAACTGAGCGTAGGCATCGTTGTAGAACTGCGTGAAGTCTTTTCCCCAGGTCAACACCATTGGGTAACTGGAGGCGAGCAGCATCTTGACTAGCGCCTTGAGGCTCTGCGACCAGTTGTGAGTCGCTCCCAATGGCGTTTGCGACCAATCGAAGGCGCGAATGCGATCGCCCATCTCACCACCGCCTGACAGCCAATCGGTGGCTGGGTTTGCATTGAATCGCTCAGCCATCACTGCCTCCTGAGTGCCGCTTTGCCGAACGCATCACTGCCCCCATCTCGCTACCACCAGCCAGCACATCTTTAGCAACTGCTGTCTTGACATCAGGGGGCACAATCTCAGCTCCCCTCAGACGGAAAGTATTTGGCGAGTAGGTCTTCACCGCGATCGCCCTCATAGTGCAGTATTGCTTCAATTTGTTTCAAGTCCAGCGGTAAGGGTTTTGTCCGCCCATTCTCCCATCGATTAACGCTTTGGAACGAAACCCCTATTTTGGTGGCAAATTTTGTTGTAAACTTGACCTGTGAGAGATCGAGACGCGCTTTTGTCTCTCGAACCAACTGGGCTAGTTTTGGCTGCTCTGTCACAGGCATAGAGTGTGGATACCTTCGATTTCTAGTATTGAGCAGACTACACCGCCTGCGATTATAACTATTGGAATATACCATGCGAGGTAGTTCTTTTGACCTCTATCCAAAGATACAAAAGTGGCTGCATTAAATTGTCGATGGATCGTCTAGTCTTCTTCACTGGAGAAAAGGTATAAGAGCGTGAGAGTGCATCGAGAAAATTGATTTGCAAAGTTCTCCTATACTCTATAACGTTATACTCTCTAATGAATTCTTTCTGCACTACAATGAAACGAAACAGACTTCGTGCGAAATATGCCAAGGGGAAAAAAGACAACGCAGCAGCCTTCCAGCGAATTGGCAGTTGTTGAAAACAAAAGCAGTGAAGCTCATCTGCTTTCACCAAATGCACAAGTACCAGAACCTCAAGAGGCTAACGCCCAAAGTGCCCCTTCTCCTGAGTTGGTGCAGATTGTCTCGGTTGAATCCGAGCTTGTCTCACATGAAGGATCTTCAGTCCCGCTTTCGGATGAAGAACGTACCCTGCTCGACGCGCTCGAACGGGAAGTGGAAGAGTCATTTTACATCGCAGCAAAAGCACTGTGGACGATTAACAAAAAAAGACTCTACCGAGAAACGCATCAAACTTTTGAAGACTACTGCCGCGATCGCTTCCAATTTACCCCCCGCCACCTTTACTATCAGATCAAAGCTGCCGAAGTGATCGAAAATCTCCAACAATCTGAACGGCTCGTTCAGATTTTGCCCTCCTCTGAATACCAGGTACGTCCCCTCTCCCGTCTAAAGGAACCAGAGCAGCAAATCGAAGCTTGGAAAAAGTCAGTAGAGAAAGCAGGAGGTCAAGCGCCCTCGCATGAAATAGTCAAACAAGCAGTGACCGAGCTATATGCCGTAGCGCCGTCAAAAAAAGCAGAACGAGCGCCTCATATTCTTTCAGGTGATGTCTGCCTGATTAAACGTAGCGACGACGAGCGGCTAGCAGGTCGTGTCGGTTATTGGGCTATGGTGCAAGAAGTCACCAATTCGAGCTGTACTATACAGCTCTACGACAGAACGGTAAGTGACGTGAGTGCCAACGCGCTCAGCCCTTGCGGGTATACGAAGAAAGATACTGAAGCTATGCAGAAGCTGGGCGAACGACTGAAGACTATTTACAATGCCCTAGATGACCTTGAGGAAATGGCATCTACAACCCTTGAATACTTTGGAAAACTCAAACGCCCAGCACTCAGCAGCCTAGAAAAGAAAATGCTCGCTACCCTTGAAAGGGAAGCGAGCAAACAGTTACCACACGAGCTAGCAGACTAGAAAGAAAGGGGGACGACAAGCAGCTAGTACCACTCGCGAAGACGACTCAGCTCTGAAAATGCGGGGCTGGTGCTGCAACAAACTCGGTCGCGAAACCCGCCCTACCCTTCGGGGTTGCGCTCTGTTTATGCGGGTAGAGTGTAACGTTGCTCGATTGCTGCTTTGATGCGATCGCGGCTTTCCTTAGCTGACAGCGATGGAATTGTTTCGATCTCGGCTGCTGACTCCGCCAAGGTTTCATCCTTAATTGCTTCCTGAAACCAGCGCGAGTAATCTTGCTGGTGCAGGTGGTACAGCCAGGTTTCATCGTCCACTCCCTCTGCTAACTGCACGAAAGTGATGAGATTTCGCACCCGCAAGTTTAGCTTTGCCTCCGCTCCTCGGAAGTAGAAGCTGTTATCGGCAACGAGTTCGCCTTCAGCGTAGTTTCGCTTGTGCCGACGATGCTCCATCTGGGGAGGTGCGATCCGAAAGCGGAAGGGTGTTTCCTCAGTTCCCCGACACCAAGCAACGGCTTCCCCCGCTTCCAGGTTCGATGGAATCGGCTGTGGCGGACGGCATCCTACCGTCTTGCAGAACGATGTAATGGTTTGTGTTGGCGACTGCCCGATCGCAATAATGGTATCCACTAGAGACAGAGCTGGAACCGCGACCCGATCTGGATGCACCGTAATCAACATCATGCCGTCTAGCGCCTGGGGCAGTGTCAGGGAAGCTGGGTTCCAGGAGGAAGGCAACATATGGTGTGCTTCATCCACCACCAGCCAGTGGGGGCGACCCGTCCGCGCTCGCATTTCAAGTAAGGAAGGCAACAGTCCGGCAAAGAACGAGGGACGTTCCTCCAACTTCACTCCCAGCAAATTGACGATCGAATTTTGGTTGGGCTGCTCTAGTAAGTCTAGTATCTGTGTCACGCTGGGTTCATGATGGCTATCTCCCAGTACGACTGCTCCGGCAAAACTTTCGTAGTCGCCTTCAGGATCGATAATGCAGAACTGGTAATCCTTTTGAGCCAATCGTTCCATTACGCCAATTGCCAAAGTCGATTTGCCACCACCAGAAATGCCAGCCAAGAGAATATTTTCGCCATAGGGTGCGAGATGCACTTCCCGATCGTTTTCCTGTATACCAAGCAGAATGTTGTGGCGTTCGAGTGGGGCAGCAATCTCCTGAAGATCGGAGGCAATCAGTTTGTCAATCAATTCGATGACTCCATCCCCCCGATTGCCCTGAGTCACCCAGTCCGCCCGCTCCTTGACCATTGGTAGCGCATTCGCTACGGCAACTGAGAACTCACAGAAATTGAGGAAGGCGCGATCGTTCTCGGCATCTCCCACCGCCACGACATTGTGGGGAGACAAGCCCATCCGGTTTAAGGCAGCTTCAACCCCAGTAGCCTTATTTACTCCCGAAGGTAAAACCATAACGGCACCTTTATTGAAGATAACCTGTAACTCCAACCCCAGCTCCCGAATGACTTCCAAGACACTTGTTTCGTGGGGTTCCCAAGTAGAAACGATCGCTCGCCCCACTCCCAGAGGAGTGACGTTGCGCTCTTGCAGTGCTTGGATGAAGGCTTCTGGAGGGCGATCGCCTAACAACTGCTCCTCTCGCGTGGCAGGGTAGTAGAGCAACACCCCATTCTCGGCTACGATGCAATCAAACCAGTCTACCTGGGAAAAGACATTGCAGAGGTCGTCAAGATGCCGCCCCGTAACTAGTAACAGTTTCCGCCCAGATTCCCGCAGCCGCTTCAATCCTGCCAAGGTAGCTTCGTTGACTTTACCATCCTTTGCCAAAGTGCCATCGTAGTCAGAGGCAAGTGCTAAATAGCGCATAGTGTTAAACGATTGCAATTCGTTGTAACTCGACTCAAAAGCCCAATCTGTAATATTTCACGATGACTTCAGATCGAGAATAAATCTTCAACCTAGAGACCGAGATCCAGTGAGAAGTGATTTGGGTCTCTGCCTGGAAAAATGTGTCTAATGATGCCTGAAGGTTCTTTGATTACTACATCGGCACGATCGTGCCATCCAGTTTTGCTCTAGTAAAGTCCTGCCTATCCAAATCTTAAACTGTTACATAATAAACTTATAGTAGTTAAATATTTCTAGCTATAGAAGGAAAGCAGTCTCTCACCTGCGAATGAACCAAATTTGCTTCTGAACTCATTAGCCTATAAGTGACAGTTTGGCTAACAGTGGAATTTAGGAGGTAAGGATTATGGCTCTAACTGAGATATTTATCTTGTCGTTTGTAACTGGGACGATCGCGATCGTCGGTCTGTTTCTAACCAAGCGCAACCGACTGTCCGCACCAGTAGTGCTGTTGCTAGCAATTGGAGTTTTTATTTGCACCAGTAGTCGTCCTGTATTAGCTGCTCCGCATTTTGCAGCACTCGGTGCAGATGACAACGCTCTGACTAAGGAGCAAAAAGCACTCGATGAAAACTTAAGGTCAAACCCAGAGGGGACACAATACACTGGGTTGGAGTCTGTGCCAAAAGACAGTTCCGGTAAGCAGTTAAATGATGTAGCAATCAAGGAGTTTATCCTATCTAATGTACGGGGCGATCTAGCTGTGGACGTTACAAATGGTTCGGTCATGCTGACTGGTCGAGTTGAGGATAAAAAAACTGCACGAGCTATTGTCGAGCAGATTAAACAGATTCCTAGCGTTCAAGAAATTTCTTTCAGTTTGGGACTGGAAAAGCCTACTGTAAAGCTGATGGCTGATTAGGATAAATATTGGAAGTTGCAGTCACCCACTCGTCAAGCACTACCGCAGGAATTGACAGAAGCGATCGCCATGCCAATGCTACCTGCTTTACAATCGGTGGCTCAGAAAGAGGAAGTAAATCGTGGCTGAAGAAGAATATAAACCTGTTCTTGCCTTTGAGTTCGCTTCGCCGCGATCGCTCTTTGCAGTAAATATTAGAGTTATGTTGGCAGCACGAACTAGCTTTATCGTTCTGATTGACGAGAAGAGTTACTGCTTTCTTTTCTTTTTAAACAACTCGAAGTTGAATACAAGGAATTTTATCGGACAGAGTGGAACTGATGGGTAAACCCGTATGAATCTCTAACCGAGCCTCTGGTTTAGCCTCAAACATAAAGCGTTGTCCTGGAAATACAACTCGCTCAAACCAGTTGCTAGCATCAGCGATTCTCAAAATTTGGCTCTGACTGGTCGCATTCATGTAGAAGCACAAAATCTTGGAGGATTGGGAGGTTTGAGAAGCTAATGTTCCGCTCATGAATAGCAAAGGGTTTTTGCAGTAAGGTAGCAGTATTCTTTTGCACCTTACCTCCTCCTGAGTGAGTAGAACTCGATCGGTAATACTAGTGATATTGACTACATTCGAGAGAAATTCCAGTAGTTAAAAAATCCAATCGATAGGCATAACGCAAAACTGACAACGGTGCGATCGCTCGATCAAATCGACTACCGTAGCCTTTGCAAGATCGGAATGCGTAGAATCGGGCAGCAAATGTTATAGCCGTCACTACCAAGGGAATCGCTAGCGGTACTTTCAGCAGCAGTAGAATGATGTTGTATTGCGTCTGTATTTGCAGAATGACGCTCGCATCTTCCAGTAAAAACTGTTCCTTTGGTAGATAGTTAAAACAAATAGTAGCAGTTAGGATTGCAGCTACTTTAGGGAGTGCTTTACTATTGCCTTGCTGTGGCTGAGAATGACGCAACGGCAAGCACTCGAAGTATAGTTTAGGACATAATGATAGAGGAGTGAACCAGTGAACCGGAGTAAATAATGCCTACCCCTTACAGCTATGACTTGAGAAAAAAAGTGATTGAGGCAATAGATGGAGGAATGGGAAAAACACGAGCTAGTAGAATTTTCGCGCATTAGTCGTAATACAATCAATTTGTGGCTGCACAAAAGAGAAGAAACAGGAGACTACCGAGCAGAAGATGGATATCAACGAGGTTATGGAGCAAAAATCTCCAATTTAGAAGAATTTAAGCAGTTTGCTCGAAAACATGGCAGTCAAACTCACGCATGAAATGGCTCAAGCATGGCAAGGAGAAATTAGTGACAAAACTATCGGCAAAGCTCGTGCATAAAATTGGATTTACTAGAAAAAAAAACTTACGGCTATCAAGAAAGAGACGAACACAAAAGACAAGAGTTTCTAACGAAAATTAGTCAAAAAAGCCGAGAAGAGCGAGTCTATATAGATGAATCAGGAATAGATAATCGTGACGACTATGGCTACGGCTGGAATGAGAGAGGACAGAGGTTTTTCGATTTAAAATCGGGAAAAAGAAGTATTAGAGTCAGTATTATTAGTGGTCTATGTCAAGGAAAACTGCTAGCTCCATTCAACGAGTGAAGGGTCTTGTAACCGTTCAGTTTTTGAGCAGTGGCTATCCGAAAAATTACTACCTACGTTAAAACCAGGACAAACTGTGATTTTGGATAATGCAACTTTTCATAAATCTGAAAAAATCCGAGAGTTAATCGCATCGGCAAACTGTGAACTGGAATACTTACCACCTTACTCGCCAGATTTAAATGAGATTGAGCATTACTGGTTCCCAATTAAAAACCGAGTGAGAAAGTCTCAAGGGTCGATTGAAGACTTTCGCTCGTCGAGTAGATACCTCTGTTCGTTTAGCGTCCTAAACTATATTTCGATTGCTATACAGCGTTGTTGATGACCGTAGTGGGATGTGCTATTAGGAATACCACTGCGTCTACGGCGAGAATGTTAAAGCCGCACTGCGGTTTCTCTTCAATGCGATGACAGCTAAGAGCAACACCAACTCACCATTTCAAGGCATCCCAGCCACAATCTATGCAGATAATGGTCCGATTTCCAAAAGCCAGGTCTTTCAAAATGTCTTGTCATGCTTAGGGATCGAATTGATGACTCATATGCCTAAAGGCAGTGATGGTCGGCGAGTGACCGCCCGTGCCAAAGGCAAAGTAGAAAGACCCTTTCGGACAGTCAAAGAAGCGCACGAAACGCTTTACCACTTCCACCAACCAGAAACAGAAGCTGAAGCGTTCCCTGTGGCTGCATCAATATTTGCTGAACTATAACGACCAGCCACATCGGTCAGAATCCCACTCACGACTAGAAGACTGGCTACAAAATATTCCCAAGGGTGGACTGCGTGCCACGTGCAGTTGGGAGCGGTTCTGTACCTTTGCCCGCGAACCCCAGCGCCGGAAAGTGGGCGGGGATGCCAGAGTCTCAGTTCTGGGAGTGGCTTATGAAGTAGATCCAGATTTGGCGGGTGAAACAGTAATTCTAGGCGTGGGGATTGTTTGATAACGAACTGTATGTAGAACGGGACGAGCAACGCTATGGACCATTCTATCCAGTTGATGGATCAATTCCCTTACACCGATATCGAAAGTTTAAGAAAAGCCGCACCCAGGAACGAGCCGACCGCATTGCGACTTTGGCTAGTCTACTAGATTTACCTCGGTCAGCCCTGGCGGGAAATAAGGACTTGCAGTTTGTCATAGACGAGCCACTCACTCCAACCTTGACGTTAACTCCTGACTTGTATTCTCATTTAATCTGGTCTGAAATTTATGATTTCGGTCTGGTGTCATTTAATCTGGTTTTATTCTCACTTAATCTGGTCTCAATCACCCACTTATTCTCATTTAATCTGGTCTCAAAAACGCGATGATTTCAGGTCGGAGCGATTATGATTTCGGGTCGCTACAGGTACTAGCCCCAATCAAGGTTCCAGCGAGTGGCACGTTTCGCAAAAAGCCCAGTCCGGCTTTAACTGCGTTGCTGCCTCCTAACGCTAATCCAGAAATGGCTAATACTTCACCTTTACGCGCCCGATCGTGCAGATCCAAGCTATAGGCAGCAGCTAATTTCGTAGACGAGTTCTGATTGGAGGGCGGTGGTTGCGGCAAGGTCAATAGCGAGAAGCGCTACGGCTAATCCTGGAATCAAACTACTCATAAAGCCCATTTTTCCAGCATCGAGAGCCTTTCTCGACATCAATCGATGCACAATTTCACTGGGCAATTCATTGGGATATTGTTGTTGAAGTGCTCGAACAGTAGCTTTTGCTTTTTCGACATCGACTTGATTCGTCATGCCGAACAGCCAATCGAGTTTCAGCACACTTGCCACTCGTCGCACGAAAGGATTGTGCAGTCATGGCAGGTTGGACAGGTAGCCGCCGATCGCGTGTCCGGCTCCAGTTGTCGTGCCGCTAATCCAGCGAACAGCTTGTTGAGTGACGCTTTTTGCAATTGAAACTGTAGCACTCAAGATCCCTGTGCTAGTATTTACCGCATTTGCGATCGAACTAGATGGTTTTGAGGATTGGGTAGAATTTGGGGTGTTGTGCCGATCGCGCATCGTCGAGCGAGGTGATTTCATCAGGATACTAAAGAATGCATCGATCGCAACATTACGAGTGCAGCGCAAAATCAGCATCGTGCTTCAGACTGGTATTGAACCATCAAAATAGCTGATTATTTTGGAATAATTGAAATCCCACCACTGCGCTATAGGATGATATATTTAACTCGTTCCATTCGCTTTAGCGAGCTACAACCTAAATCAAACAATTACGGATTACACAGATAATGACGACGCAGCTTTGGTAGCGAACGAGTTTGGTACTAAAGCCGCTCCGAATTAAGTTTTAATAGTTAGGAATTATTTTGTTATCTATCTTTATAGATAGTTTTCTTTGTCCGTCTTGAGTGATGATTTATACAAGTTTAAAAATGATTGCGTAGCATCTTACAATACAACGCCATTGTTCCCAGTTCTGTATAGTGGCGATGATTGTTTACGAGTTTTTTGATAGGAACGATTCTACTAAATGCTCGGCTGATGAATCAGCAGCATTGTATCATCTCTACACGAGCTTACTGCATTCAGTTACGCAAGGTTGTCCATCTTTAACAAGTACCAGTGGAACTCCATCTAATAGATTTTCTGTAGGAGGCGATCGCTTTTTCCACAACGAAAACAAGATATCCATTCCGACCAACGTTGCGATCGCTACAAACAAATTGGTGATTGAATTATCGTCGCCCAGAAGTGCCTTCTGAGTTGCTTTGTTAATAACGATCGACAAAGTTAGATCGAATGTGCGTAGTTTGCATCAGCGGTCGTCGTCCAACAATATGAAACAGAGCTAAATTTGTAGCTCAAATCTTTGGAGACATTGCCTAAATCAAACCCGCTCTACAGAGATTTTCTCTTTTCAATTATTTTTGCAGCATAACCCTAAATACGTCGTCGCCCAAAAGAACCTAACAATTCTCGAATCTGTTCTCCGGCAATTTCGCGTCCGCCTAAGCCAAAAGCTATAGCGCTGGCGACAGCGATCGCACCTAACAACAATCCGAATGCCAAGTTGACAATATCTTGAGCAATCCCAATTTGTTGCAGTGACATCGCTGAAACTAAGCCAATAATGGCAATCCGCGCTACCTGTCCTAAAATTTGAGCTTGGAGATTACCAGAACTAGTAATGATGTTATAAGCCAAGTTTGCTAAGAACAAACCAATGCCAAAAACGACTAACCCTGCTAAGATCCGCCCGAAAATCACAGTAATACCACTAATTAACGCTGTTAGTGCGGGAATGCCTAAAACATTAACTGCTGCAACCGTAGCAAACAACATAATCCCGACCAAGACGATGACACCAACAATGTCGGAGGGAGTACGAGTTCCTAATTGTGGTTTTGGGGTTGTGTCAGGCTGAATAAAAGTTGGTTGTCCGGTTGAGGGTACATCTACTGCGGGGTCTGCATATCTCGGTGGTGTAGTTGAGCGTCTTCTAGCACCTGTAGGTAAACCGAGAATAGAGAAAATGTTGTTAAAGCCGATGCTAGCGAGAATATTAGCAACGAGATCGCCCACAAAGCGTCCGAGGAAATAAGCCAAAATTAAAATTAATGCGGCGGTAAAGATGGCAGGTATCGCATTAAGTACTTGTTGCAACATGGCGATCGCTGGCTCTGAGATCGCCCGAATTTGGAGTTGTTGCAGTGCGGCGATCGCTACGGGAATCAAAATTAAGACATAGACAATCGTGCCAATAATTCCAGATACCGATTGTCCTACGGAAGTACTTCGCAGTCCAAATTGAGTTCCAGCACGATCGATCCCCGTAGAAGCCAATAAGTTTGTTACGATCCGTCTGACAACTGTAGCTAATAACCAGCCAGCAGCAGCAATCAGAATTGCCGCTAAGATATTTGGTAATGCCGAGAGAACTTGACTGACAAGATTTTCAATTGGCTGTAATGCTCCCCGCAGATCCAGAGTATCTAGGATCGGGATCAGAAACAGTAAAAATATAAACCAGTACAAGGCATTGGCGATCGTGTCGGTAATCGATACCTGGTTTGTTGCTTGGGTGTTTGGTGGTGGGGTTGTACCTGGCGTGCGCGGACGCCGATCTAGGCGCTCGTCTAATCTGGCGGCGTGCAGTCCCCGCGTGACGAGCAACTTCACCACCGTTGCGACTACCCAAGCAACCCCCAGCAATATTGCTGCGCCTAATATCCTGGGAATGTAGCTCAGGATAGTGTTGAGAAATCCTCCCAACGGACGCGAGACAGCTTCTAGCTGTAGTGCCTGTAAGACCGCGATCGCGGTAAATAGGACTACAATCCAAAAAACTACATTGGCAATCAGATTCTCTACCTTGGGTAATTCGCCCGTACTCGATCGCCCCATGAGTGCGCCAGCAATCTTATTATCTATGTCTGTGCGATTGAGGATCGCCCGCACGACTGACTTGGCGATCGCGGCAATAATCAAACCTAGCGCCAAAATCAAGACTGCTGCAAGTAGATTCGGGATAAACGCAATTAAACTGCGCCCCAGATCTTGCATATAATCCACACCAGACTCAACAGCCGCGCCAGTACGAGCTAATGGATCGCCTGTTGGGGGTGGTGCTGTTTGCGCTAGTAGTGCAAATAATTGTTGACTGTCAAGCAACTCCTTAGCACTTATTAACAAGGTTGTAACCTGTAAAGTCCCATTCATTATTTCTTGAGTCAACCGTTAGAGATTGGTGAGAATATTACGCAAAATTCCCTTTTCTCACCTCTACTACTAGGAGGAGTTTTCATACTAGGGTATGTATTAGTTTTTACATATTCGCTCCTCTTAAATCTTTTAGTTGAGGAGAATTATAGAGATCGTTTGTTGTATGTATTCAGCACAATTGTATAAAAATATAAGGGATGAGCTGCTTGCCCATCCCTCAGTCTGCAATCTAATTTGTACTAAACGACGCGATCGGATAATTCTGGCGATCGCTTGAAGTTCTTTGCAACCATGCCTCTAAGCTAGAGAGTTAATGGTGCTAAATTTTCATCCTGAGTCCTGATTTCTGTGGGTAGAATTATTGTAAAAGTGGAACCCTCTGCTAGTTTGGAGCTAAGGCTAATGTTGCCTTGCAAGAGCTTTACCAGTCGCGACACGATCGCCAGTCCTAGCCCCGTGCTGTCAGCAGGATGTTATTTGTTATCGTGATGAGCGCGAGCAAAGGGAGCGAAGATCTGCTGTCGGTCTTCAGGAGGAATGCCAATTCCCGTATCGCTGACTGCAAGCTGCCAAGGATCTTCAGAGATCGATCTGCACTCAATCGTAACGCTACCTGCCTCGGTATAGCAAATTGCATTACTGACAAGGTTTGTCGAAATTTGTTGCAATTGCAAGCAGTCTGTGTCAAGTTCACCCCACCAGGCGGAGAGATAGAGATCTCGCTCATGCAAGTAGAAGCATGACAAGGGGACAAGGAGGACAAGGAAGCAATCATCAATTACCAATCACCCATTACCCATTACTCATTACCCATTACCTATTACCTATTACCCATTACCAACTACGCCCAAATCCAAGTCAGTGACACCGGAAAAGGAATTAACCCAGAATTCCTACCATACGTATTTGAATACTTCCGTCAGGAGGATGGGACAACGACGCGAAAATTTGGTGGGCTGGGATTATGAGGAGCGATCGTGCGCCACATCACCGAGTTACATGGGGGTACGGTCAAAGCCGAAAGTCTTGGAGAAGGGCAAGGAACAACCTTCACCGTAAATTTGCCTCTGCTTCAGGATGAAAGTGGAGAAATGAGTGATGAGGAGATTGTTTCATCCTTCACTCCCCACCCTTTACAAGGTATTCGCATATTAGTGGTAGACGATGAAGCCGATATGCTGGAATTAGCTCAATTCACCTTAGAACAATATGGGGCAGAAGTCACCGTTGCTGCATCGGCAGCAGAAGCAATGCTTATCCTCGATCGCTTTGCGCCTAACGTTTTGATTAGCGATATTGGGATGCCGGATGTCGATGGCTATATGTTCGTGCAGTCAGGCAGCGATCGCCGCAGGCAGGTGGGCAAATTCCGGCAATTGCCCTGACTGCTTATGCTAAAAAGATCGATCGCCAACTTGCCCTGCAAGCCGGATTTCAGTCTCATCTGCCGAATCCCGTGGAACCAGAGGAGTTGGTGCAGGCGATCGCTGTTCTGTTCGACCAATAGGATCGGATCTTAAAGCAGGCATTTCAAATGATTAGACAGGAGCAGCATTATTTGCTGTCAATACGTACATTTGATTTACGTACTCGCTCACCATCCGGTCAGTGTTAAACATCGGTGCGACTGTTTTAATCGAAGCCTTCATCATCTCTATCCAACGGCAGGGTAGCTTTTGCGTGTCAAGTTCGTAAAACAAAGGCACGATTTCTTCTGCTAATAAATAATACAAAGCTTCAACATCCTTTTGCGCTTGCGCCTCTGGGTCATCGAGAGAACAATCTTCGCCAATTGCCCAACCATTGACACCTTTACCATCCGCTCCCTGCTGATACGCTTCGCGCCACCAACCATCTAAAATACTGCAATTAATGCCCCCATTAAAACAAACTTTTTGTCCGCTAGTTCCCGAAGCTTCTTGTGGTCTTTGAGGCGTATTCACCCATAAATCTACTCCTTGAACTAACTTTTTCGCTATCAGCATATTGTAATCTTCTAAAAATACAATTCGCTGTTGTAATTCGGGGCGACGAGTCCACTCAATTAAATGTTGAATGATGTGCTTGCTTTTCTCGTCAGCAGGATGAGCTTTTCCTGCGAAAATTATCTGTACGGGTTTAGCTGAATCGCTCAAGATTTGCAAAGCGCGTTGCGGATCGCGAAAAATTAAATCTCCGCGTTTATAAGAACTGAAGCGACGAGCAATCCCAATTGTTAAGGCATTTGGATCGAGTAGGCGATCGCATTGTTCTACCAATTTACAATCTTCTCCTCGTCTGAGCCTAGTTTGTTTTACCCACGTTCTGACATGAGCAATTAAATCTTGCTTCAGATATTGATGACACTGCCAAATTTCTGCGTCGGGAATATTATCTACCTTTTCCCATAGAAGGCGATCGCTTTCTCGTTTCGTCCAGTTCTCATCTAAATATTTTGCATACAGTTCTGACATTAAAGGTGCAGTCCAGGTTGGAGCATGAACGCCATTTGTAATCGCACCAATCGGCGCTGGTTCTATTTCTGATGGGTAGAGTTGCGCCCACATTTGCCGATTCACTTCACCGTTGAGCTGACTCACGCCATTTGCTGCTTTTGACAGCCGCAAAGCTAGCGCTGTCATGCTAAATTTCCCCGCTTTCTGTTCTAATGCTCCCAGTTGCAAAAATTGCTCTTTTGTGAGTCCCAAATGCTGCCAGTAATTTGCAAAATACTCAGTCATGAGATCTATTGGAAAAGTTTGATGTCCAGCCATCACAGGCGTATGAGTGGTAAAAACGCATCGCTGCTGCACGGCGGTTTTGACTCGATCGAAAGATTTACCCAACTGTTTTCCTAACTGATGCGCTACTTCCAATAGTGTAAAAGCGGCATTACTTTCATTTAGATGATAAATTTTCGGGTCAAGTCCTAAATGCTGCAACAGCCTGACTCCACCAATACCCAAAACCATTTCTTGAGCAATGCGAACTTTGTCATCTGCTTGGTAGAGACGATTGGTAATTTGGCGATCGCTATGCTGATTTTCCTCCAATTGGGTATCTAGCAAATAGAGGTTCGCTCTGCCAACCCAGACACGCCAAGCTTGTATTTTACAAGCGCGATCGCCAAGTTCGATTTCTATTTTTAACGGTTTCCCATTTGGCTCTCTCACCAACTCCAAGGGTAATGTTTCTAAATCTTGTTCTGGATAAGTCTCTTCTTGCCAACCAGAGTCATTGAGCTGTTGTTGAAAGTAGCCTTGATGATATAGCAATCCTATGGCTACTATTGGTAGACCTAAATCGGAAGCCGATTTGAGGTGGTCGCCTGCTAAAATTCCCAAACCGCCAGCATAGATATGTAAAGTTTGATGCAAACCAAATTCCACTGAGAAATACGCTACTGGTCGTTGAGGAGTAATGTCGGGAGCAGTCTGCTTTGCCCATGCGGAATGAGGAGATTGCATATAGCTGTTAAATTTGGCAGCTACAGACTCAAGCCGTCGTATGTAAGTTGGTTGTGAAGATAGCTGGGCGAGTTTTTCTGATGATACAGATGAGAGAAATTGTACGGGATTATGCTGGCACTGCTCCCAAGCTTCTGCGTCAATGTCTCTAAATATCGCTATTCCTTCTGGTATCCAACTCCACCAAAAATTCAGTGCTAATTGGCTAAGTGAAGATAGATTTGAGGGAAGTTTAGTAGCAAAACTTGATGCTGGAGATTGTAGGGTATAAGCCATTATAAATGAAGCGAAGTTAGCAAATTTACTACTAGTGTATGAGAAAGCACTTGTATTTCATCATCCAACCAGAGAGGGAACTAAAACTTACTTATTTGTGTATGTTTGTCTATATAAATTAGAATGTGCTGATATGTCTATCTATTAAATGTATTTTGGTAAACTCTATACAGAATATATTGCTCAATATCTGTATCTATCATGTTATTTAGGCAAAATTGCCGCTCTAACTTAGTTCAGTTCAAAGTTCTCGAATAATTTATCCCTGACTGTAGAAATGTGGTAAAAAATATTGCCATCGTTTTTTTATTTCTAGCGTAGAACATAAGACTTATAATAGAGGTGCATTCGATCAAACCTACATCAAAATAAGTGTAAGAGTTAAATATATTAATGTACAAAATAAAGCTAAAAAATCATGTTAAGTTTACTGAAAAAAGCAAAAATTGTGGTAAAGATTAAATCTATTTAATAAATACGTATATCTTTCCATAGTAAATCACAGTGTTCATAGCTAGAAACTGCTCTTTTTCTTATCTCAAAGAAGGATAAGAGCAGTTTTTTCTTTATTCAAAATAACGTATTGTAGAAAAAGCTAAGACAAATTAACATTTGCTCAGCCTACTTTTAAATTACTATACGTTACGGTCGAAACCCCTCTTGACATCATCTTTGATGTCTTCTTTGGTATTACGGACATCTGATTCTACCTGCTTAGCTTTTCCTTCAGCTTTATCTTCAGGATCGCCATTATTTTTACCAACAGCTTCTTGAATATCAACATTTATAACTGAAACAAATCATTCAAATATTTTTTCAAAGAATTACTGATATGTATATATGTTTTAGCTTTGCTAACTTTAGAACACCAAAACAAAATAAGCGATCGCACTAATTTATTAGTAGATCGCTTGTCTACTTGTTTGTAACTTGAGTTGAGCTTCGAGGTAGATATTCATAAATCTACTCGTATTAGTCAAACTAAAAGTTCTAAATTTAAGCTCTTAAAGGTTATTTCTAGCCAATAACTTATCGAGTAAGCGACTGGAGTTTTTCAATCAATTCCTCTCGATTTGGCTTTCTCAGTAGATATCGGTTGATAAACCATACTGAGTAGAAGATACCGATAAGCTGAAAGGTTGGTGCTAATAGTGGAATGCTATTGAAAGCAGCCAGTACTGCAAAAAGTACTCTCAATGCAATAAATGCAGCTAATACGAGCAGAATATTTGTAATTGGTTGCTTGTATTTTTGAAAGAATCTGCTAATGTTTTCAGGTAGTTCAGTAAAAAATACAGTAATGTTATTACCGATCTGCTGTCCTTGAACTTTAAGTTGTTTAGCGGTCGATTGCGTTGTGAGAGCTAGAGATTCTGATGTTTCTCTCACTTCTGGATTAGCGTTGATGTATTCTGTTTGTTGCATTTCGATCTCCTTATGAGAAAATAAAAAGGTTTTTTGCTGTTTCCTTGGCTGTTATCTCTTTGCAGTTAGCAGTTAACGAAAAACTTGCTCTGTGCTTGAAGCTTTCTGCTTTCTGCTTTTCCCTAACAATAAATATTTACGTTTGCCTATTTATGTCTAGTTATGAGGAATCAGTGAAACGAACAAACGAGACAGAAACAGGCTCGCCAGTAAAAGCAAACTCGATACTGATAACAGAATATTGCTAATCTGGCGAGTCAGAAGGGGCTGAAGTCAGTATTTAATTGTTATTGATATCAATACTCCCGATCGAGCCTCTACTTATTACCAACGCGATCGGGACCTACACGAGCAGGTCCGACCTTTTCGGGACCTACAACTTCAGGACCTACAACTTCAGGACCAACTGGGGAAGGAGACGCAGTATTTGGAGCAGGAGAGACAGGAGGGGTCGTAACTACAGGGCTTGCAGGAACCGTAAGGACTGGCACTGTTTGAGTTACTGTGCGAGTAACGACTCGCTCCCCACGAATCAGGTATCCTAAAATACCAGCAAGTGGGATACAACAAGCGATCGCTGCCAAAATTGGCAGACTAGGACCATAATCTTGTTTAGATTTTTTAGATTTATCTGAATCTGAGTGCGATGTTGAATTTGTAGTTGTAACTGTTTCCCTTCTAACAGGAACTTCTTCTACAACTCCAACTCTCTTTTGTTCAGTAGAAGTGCGATCCACAGTAGGAATAGTCTCTGGATGCACCTTACCATCAGCATCGGATTCTAAGCGATTGTTCATTTATTATTCTTTTAATCAAATGAGTAATACTTTTTAATTTAATCAGTTTAATATTTTCTTTTTTACCCCCTTTAGAAGTAGTACTAAATATCTTAAGATAGACATATAGATCGCTAGTGAATCTTCTTAAATTGGTGCTGAGTTTAAAATGATTCAGATTTTGATTTTGATGATTTCAAAACCAAAAATAGTGTTGAGGATTGAAATAAACCAAGTTGATGAGTTATGACTGCGATCGCCACAGGTATTCAATACTATGTGCCTGTATTTGTGTTACGTTCACAGAAAAATTACTGGAGCGTTCCGGCACTCAATATTTTGAACACCGAAATCAACTATTTAAAGGCGATCGCTCAAATCTAAATACTCGTATTTTAATCCTAGTGTTTTATTTCTATTACAATCGCGCTCTTAGAAGTCCGCGAACGCTAACTAAGAGCAGTATGAGCAATATAGCAAAAAGGAGAGATCGACAATGACCTCTCCTTTAAAAAAGATTACGGTTGCCAACTCTAAACAGCCAGTAAGCGTGCGATCGAACTTACTACAGTGTGTTGTCTCTGTTATCTTGAATGATAACGTTAGGGTCTTGAGGATCGAAGTCTAACTTTTCCCTGGAAGTGGGTGTTTCAGTTGGAAGAGGAAAAAGAGTAACTTCGTCTTTCGCTTCAACTGGCTTTCCAGTGCTGACCCCCTGCGTCTTGAATTGCTTATCGTCTACAACCTGGAGCTTTTTGTCTGGCTTAAAACCCTGAGTACTAGATGGCTTGGCATCTTTAGCACTACTCTTGACTGAATCTTTTACATTTGTTGCAGTTGCTTTGATGCTTTGCGATGTACTCTTTGCTGCGTCTACCACAGCTGGCTTGGTATCATCAACAGTACTTTTCACTGAGTCCGCTACACCTTTTGTAGATGGCTTGACCTCCTCAACTGCACTTTTAGCTGAGTTAGTTGCACTCTGTACAACTGGCTCAAGCCCCTCAACAGTACCTTTTACAGAGTCCGCTACGCTTCTTACAGCTGGCTTAGCTTCCTCAGATGCATTCTTAACTGCTTCTACTACAGAGGGCTTAGTCTCTTGGACTGTATCCTTAACTGCATCTACTGTGGCGACTACAGAGGGCTTAGTCTCTTGGACTGTATCCTTAACTGCATCTACTGCACCGATTACAGAGGGCTTGACATCCTCACCTATATGCTTTACGTTATCCCCGACATCTTCTACAGTGTGGTTAACAGTCTCAGCTACACTCTTTGCTGCGTCCACTACACCTTCTACAGTGTGTTCGACTGCTTCAGACGTACCCTTACCAGCCAAAGCACCCGCTACTGCGCCTGCTACTGCACCAACGACTCCTCCGGCTCGTCCACCGAGTATACCACCTACAGCTGCTCCAGCTATCCCAGCACCTATACCTGAGCCTCCTGAGTGAGCATCGGGTTGCCCCCGATCGGGGTCAGTACTTTCATCAGGCTTATCTAAAGGTTGCTTGCTCTCGGTCATAATCATCGTCTCCTTTGTACTAAATTGGCTTAACAGTCAACTTATTCAACAGAATCTTTTCAGGCGACTGCTCAAATACGGTTTTTCGGTGATTTCTTCCCAGTTTTGTTCTCAGTTATCCGACCCTCTGTATCAACATCTATCTCTTCACGACGAATCGTTTCTTGCGCTTCAACTGTTTCGCGATCCACGACTTTGTTAACTCTGACTTCCTCACGTACAAAGGCTTCTTTGTGAATGTCAGGAGTTTCTTCGTAGATGTCCATGTGTGCCACTTCGCCTTCACGGAAGTTAGCTTCCCCAGGAGCAACGGGTCTTCCAGCGTCTGCTGGCGTGACTCGCTCAACTACTACTCGCTCTCTCTCAACTGGCACTGAAACTCTTTCTGTCTCAGTTTCAACGTGCTTGCCGATTGCTACTTCACCTGTTTTGACACGTTTTTTGCTGGCGATTAGCCGTTCTTGGTACAGTTTGACATCCTGATGATCGCGATCGTTCATCTCGTACAAGGACGGCTCTTGCTTATAGTGATAGGTATCGCGGTTGTAAGTTGGCGAGCTTTGCGCGACTGCGGCTGCACCTGTTGTAGCAGCACCAGTAGATGATGAAGTGCGATAAACTCCTCGCACTTGCTCTTCATGGTCGTAATCAAGCTGTTTGAGATCGTCCGGCATTTTAGGTAAATCTTCCGCTTGCTGTTTGGTCATCCCGACAGCATAAATGCGCTCTGCTTTATAATCGATCCGAGAACGACCAACGGGCATCAAAACTTTTTTGCCGAAGATCCAGGAGCCTAAATCAACGACAAAATACCGAAAATTACCTTCTTCATCTACTAAAGCATCGCTAACTTTGCCAATCTTCTCATTTCCTCGATCTAGATATACACTCATGCCCTTGATGTCTTTACCATCAAAATGGTCGCGATAGTTTGGCTCGAAGTCTTCAATTTTTACGAGAGTCATCAGATTTTTATCCTAAATTTTTCCAACAGTTTATTTCAGCGTGGCTCTAACTCTAAAGCATTAATTAGTCTCATTTATCTTGCTAAAGAGAGAGTTATTTTGCTAGTAGAGATAATGCTTAACTTTATTCATTAATTAGTTTTATCTTGCTAAAGAGAGTATTGTTTTTGTGTTGAGCATGACACTTTTTTCTGTCTTATAAAAAATTTTCTAGAGATTGAGGAATAAAATGTAATCTTGTAGGGCGACGAGTGACAGTATCATATTTCATCAGTAACGCAATTTATTTCACTAGAGAGCCGATGACAAACGAACACAAATCTTAATAGCGTTATTTGTAATGACACGAGCTTTTCGGTAATAACGTACTAAAAATTAGGTATGCTATTCAGCAAATTAATTAAATACATAAGGCTAGCAATGCTACCTAGAAATTTACAACAACATAACTGCAAAGCCAAGCTGCACCATCCGTATAGGAACGAGGAGTAAGAAATTAAAATTGAGAATTGAAACTCCTCGTTCCCACGGCTCCATCCGCTAAATTCAGCAGAACCAATCGTAAACCGAGAGGCAATTACATCCCTGGAATACCGCCACCCAAACGACCGATTAGATCTTGCAGGTTAATGCCAAACTTCTGTAGCAACTGCTGATGCTGTGGGTTGTCGGTATCAACCTGCTGGGGTAGCTCCTGCTCAGCTTGGTCAGCCTGACCCCGACCGCCTGACTGAAGCTGGGACTTAAGCATACTCAAGATCTGCTGCTTGTCGATCTGCATATTTTTCTCCTTAATTGTTGCCTTTGTTCGATCGTAAGGAAAAGAAGTGGAGTTTTCGTGGAGAAGTTAGGAGATAATCTCAAAAAGCTCGATAACCTTCCTAAAGATAGAGCTTTAATGTAATAGATACAACCAATTAGCCACAGATAGAATTCTGTTGGTAAAAGATGAGAGTACGGCTGAAATGTTGAGAACTGCTCTCATTTGTAACCGCTCAAAAAAAGCCTTGGAATGAATAGCCCGTTCCTCTGGCTGTCAGAATTAATTCTGGGTGGCTCGGTTCGGTTTCTAAGTTAGCCCGCAGGCGAGAAATGTGAACGTCAACAATCCGCAGATCGGCTCTTGCTTCTAAGGTATAACCCCAAACTTCTTTGAGAATTTTAGAGCGGGAAACAGTTTTTCCACGGTAACCGATCAACATCTCTAGTAAACTAAATTCTTTACCTGTGAGTCGAATTCGCTCATTCCCCTTGTAGACCTTACGTTTATTAGTGTCAATTTGCAGCGTGCCAACACGAACAACTCCAGAATTAAGCATAACGGAGATGTGTGTTTTTTCGACTCGTCGCAGCAACGAATGAATTCTCGCTTCGAGTTCCCTAGGTGAAAAGGGTTTACTCAAATAGTCATCTGCCCCTAGTTCCAGTCCCATCAGCCGATCTGCCACATCTCCCAAGGCAGTCAGCATAATAATCGGAATATCAGAATGTTTGCGTAGTTCTTGACAAACTCCGTAGCCATCAAGCTTGGGCAGCATGACATCTAAAACAACAAGGTCGAAAACTCGATCGCGGAAAATATTCACTGCCTCTATACCATCAGCAGCAGTTACAACTTCGTATCCAAACATTGATAGGCGAGTTTCCAAAAGCCGACGAATACTAATTTCGTCATCTACGACTAAAATTTTTGATTTTTGATTTTTCAACACGATCGACTTCTTGATGCAGTCGCATCTATTTAAAATAATTTTGCTGTCGATAAATTATGTTTGAAAAACACCTTTACTCAGGCTGGCGATCGCCCAAGGCAACAGTTTCTCGCTCGTTGTCATTTTAGTTAAAGCGATCGCGTACAGATTTATTTAGTCAGCACTCACTAGCACTCTGCGCGTCAACTTCTCAGTTGTTGAATAGTTCTCTTGAATACTAGCTGCTAATAAACGCCATTTTTTAATTGCAGATCGCACGGGTCTAGCAGCAGTTTGATTAACTCTATCTACTACAGTACGGAACATTAGTAAGCGATGTTTATTACATTCAAATCCAGCATCTAGGCTACTGGCTCGAAACAGGTGAACGTCTTTACCATCAAAATAACGACATTCGTACTGCGGACTGCTTGCTTCAAATTCAGATGCTGACGACCACCTGATGCACTGACACGATTTATCAATTTGACCGACAGTCAATCTAAATAATTTAGGAGTTACACCGGAGGCATAGTCACTATCCTCAATTGCCGCGAGCTTAATCTGGTTCCAGGCATTGCAGTTTGATGCAGGTAGTTGAAGCAGAAGTGCCAAGCGAAAACCTGAAGCTAACATCAAGGCTCCCACGCCGACAATATCTAAACTTTTCAATTGTTGAATGACAAAACTAGACTCGTGTATCAAGTGATTAAGTAGTAGCGTATTTGTTTGAGGATGTTTTAGGTATTTATCCATTAGATTTTTTAATGAATCGAGCTGAGCGTCGATTTCTCTAATCGCATTTGGCTCGACTGGTTGCCTAACGAGATAACATAGATCGTTTACAGCATTATGATTGAGTTGAATATAATCTAGATGGCAAAATAATAGCTTGAGAACTTCAACAGAGTTTCCAGCAATTAAAGCTTCGCTAATTTTTACTAAAACTTGCTGCCAACTTAGTGTTAAAGCCACAGGTAGATTTTCATTTAAAGTTAAAGCTAGCTGCGAGTTTGATACTTGAATAACTTTCGGCAACGGCATTCTTTTGACTTTTGATTCAAAATCTTCTAACACGATCGTTTTCTCGTACTATTACAGTTTTTCTAGTTACAGTATCGCTAGGTTTTGATTGTCAAACCTATGTATGTTCACTACAATTGTTCTGATTTGATCGGAGAGCTATATAAACCGCTCTTAAAATTTAGCTGAAATATTCTCGCTCGACTTTTCACTCACTAAAAATATTTTTATCCCGTTCGGGAGGTATCCCTACGATTTTGTTGTAATGCAATGCATAACTCACAATTTGTCTGGAGCAATTCATGTTTTGTACCTATTAATTGTTGGACAATCTCTTGTGTTTTTTGATTTTGCTGATGCATTAATAGCCTGAAGCTCTCAACTTTTTCGCGTAAGATTTTTATTTCTTTTTCAAGTTTCAACAGTTCATTGGGAGCGAGTAATTTCAGCTTCTGAAATTCTTTTGTCAAACTATCGTCATAAAAAGCAGCTATTTTATTAGACATTTTTACCTTAATGAATAATTGCTGTAATTGCTAAAACAATCAATTTTGAATTATTTGAGCATAATGAAGTAGCCAAAGTAGAATATTTGGTAATAATAAATATATTTTTGAAAGCAGAAAATTTTGAAGACTAGGTAGTTAGGTTATGTTTTTTTACCTCACAGGCTAGCCAAGAAAATTTCAGCTTGTCATCTTGTCGATTTTTTTAGAGCAGCGAGTAACTGGCTTCTAACTTGGACAGCCCAGGCATCAAAATCAAAATACACGTTTTTGCTACTAACTGATGTTTCAGGCAGCCTGGTATGTGTATCAATTTTCATTTTGGTGTTTCTCATCACTCTTACCAAATAGTTACGTTTCTAAGATGGCACTAGCCGATCTGGAGAACAATTCATTTTGCTATCTCCTGTCAGCAACTCTTAGTAGACTCAGTTGAAGTCAGTTCGGTTGGCTAAAATTTTTCAATTATGCCCGAAGTCAATTTCAGTAAGTAGCTCAGCCCTAAATTTTGCTAATTTTGATTGTAAGTAAAATAAGTGGAGATTTTGTGGAGAAGTTAGGAGATAATATAAAAAGCTCCATAATCTTTCTAATAATCTTCCTAAAGATAGAGCCTTAAAGTAGCAAATATAACCAAGAAGTAGCCGCCGATGAAAATTCTGCTGGTAGAAGACGATGAGGGTACGGCTGAAATATTGAAAACCACCCTGATCGAGCAACATTACTTGGTCGATTTGGCGATGGACGGTCAGGCTGGGCTAGAAATGGCAGAGGCGTTTATTTATGACTTAATTTTATTGGATGTCATGCTGCCCAAGCTGGATGGACTGGATTTTTGTCGGCAGCTACGCGATCGCAAAGACCGCACTCCGGTTTTGCTGTTGACAGTCTTGGAGAGTAACACCAGTAAAATTATGGGGTTAGAAGCTGGAGCTGATGATTATGTGGTCAAGCCTTTCGATCTCCATGAGTTATTAGCTCGGATACGTGCTTTACTCCGTCGAGGTAGTTCGGCGCTCTCCTCCATCATCGAGGCGGGAAAGATCGCGCTTGACTCCAGTAGCTGTAGGGTAACTTGCGATGGGCAATTGTTACACTTAACTGCTAAGGAATATGCTTTACTAGAGCTGCTTTTACGTAACAGTCACCGAATATTTAGCCAACAAGCCCTGCTAGAGCATCTCTGGTTGTTTGAAGAAATCCCTTCAGAAAATACTCTGAGGACGCATATTAAGACTTTACGACGAAAACTCAGGCAAGCTGGGGCAGACGCGATCGAGACAGTTCACGGGCTAGGGTATCGGCTCAAACTAGGGGAAGATGAAGTTAAGAATCAGGCAGCGGTAACGGCTCACTCCCCAAGTGCGGCGATCGCGACTGTAACTACAGTAAACCAGCCCAAGCAACAAATTGCGCCAGCACGGGCTGCCATTTGGGAGCGATACAAGCACAATTATAGCGATCGCATTGCGACTCTAGAACAAGCGATCGCCACCCTGGATCGGGGTGAACTAACTCCAGAACTAGGACAACAGGCGCGAGCGGAAGCCCACTTGCTAATTGGAGCGTTAGCTAGCTTTGAGTTTATTGAAGCTAGCCAAATCTGTCGCCAGATCGAGCAGATTTTTCGGGCTGGAGTCGAGTCAAGCCTAGAAGCTAGACTCGCTCAACTAGTTGTAACATTGCGGCAAGAACTAGAACTACCAGCCGCAACTGGGGAATTACACGAGCGATCGCTCGCTACCGTCAAGCAGCAACCCCGACTGTTAATTATAGATAATGATGCCCAACTGGGCGAGCAGTTGATTTCGGAAGCGACAATCTGGGGCATTCAAGCAGAATTGGTTACGGACTTAACCGCAGCTAGAAAGGCGATCGCCCAAAATTGCCCAGATGTGGTGTTGCTCGATCTATGTGACAACTCAGCCGAGAGCGGTTTCAATCTGTTGGCAGAGTTAAAAACCAACAATCGGCACTTACCCGTACTCGTGTTAGCAGCGCCGGATGATTTTACTAATCGGATAAAAGTAGCTCGTTTAGGGGGACGGGTGTTTTTGCCTAAGCCTGCGTTTCCTGCTTCAGTCCTGACAGCAATTAATCGGGTGCTGAGCCAATCTGACACTATTGCCGCGAAAATTTTAGTTGTAGACGACGATCCCCAGACGTTAGACATTCTCCGCACTGTACTAGAACCTTGGGGATTCAAGCTAGCCCTGATAGATAACCCTCGGCATTTTTGGGACAAGTTGGAGCAGTACGATCCCGATCTATTAATTCTGGATGTGGAAATGCCAGAATTAAGCGGCATTGACTTATGCCAGGTGGTGCGAAGCGATTCCCACTGGTGTGAATTGCCCGTGCTGTTTCTCTCGGTTCACACGGACACAGAAACTATAAATCGGGTGTTCACAGCAGGTGCAGACGATTACGTGTATAAGCCAATTCGGTCACCGGAATTAATTGCCCGCGTACTAAATCGGCTGGAACGGACGCAGACTTTGCATAAATTAGCAGACACCGATCTTTTGACGGGTATTGCCAATCGGCGCAAATCTATTCAGGAATTGAATCGGTTGTTGCGTTTAGCCAAGCGCCAAAGTCAACCTTTATGTTTTGTCATCTTAGATTTGGATCGGTTTAAGCTCGTCAACGATCGCCACGGTCATGCAGCTGGCGATCGCGTGTTAAGACGATTTGGGGCATTATTGCAGCAGACTTTTCGTAGTGAAGATGCGATCGCTCGTTGGGGTGGCGAGGAATTTGTTATCGGTTTATACGCCGCGACTCGCCAGCAGGCTATGGCTCGGCTGACAGAGTTACTAGAGATCGTGCAGCAGCAAGAGTTTACTGGTGTTAGTGGCGAGAAATTTCAGGTGAGTTTTAGTGGAGGCATAGCCCAGTACCCAGAGGATGGTACAGATTTATCAGCACTTTATCGCAATGCTGATGCTGCACTTTACGTAGCCAAGGCAGGAGGGCGAGGTCAGGTATCAAGTTGGTCTTGAAGCAGGCGAGCGTTGCAGAACAGCTACTCTAACTATTCCTCTGCTGCGGTAATAGCTCGGTGCGTGGCAAAACCATTGAGAATGATGCCTCGAATTAGCGACACCTCTTTATCTAAATTCATGGCATAATCTTCATGTTTTGCTGCCGCACTTTCTAGATTGTAATTTCTCATCCGCTCAGCCATTTGACGCGAGAACGTGACCTTTTCCTCCATCGCCCGCACAGCCGACCACAAAGCATTTTCGAGATTCTGAGTTTGCTCTGATAAAAACACATCAGCCGTAAAAGAGTGCCCCGTGTGACAGCGAAACCGCAGCGGCTCGTCTTTGCCAATTTGCCAAATACTGCCGTTGCATTCAGGGCAGGTGTAAGTCGTTCGAGTGCCGATCGCTTCTACATTCTGTAAAAGCTCCTGGGTATTCATTTGCTGTTCGGCAATTTTGGATTCAATTTCAATCTCTTCGGTCACGGGGTATGCCTCCTCCTGGGCAGCAGGTTCCTTGGACAAATGTACTAGCAGGTCTGGGATTTCTGCTAGCGGCAGACAGCGATCAACTTTCACATAGCGCAAGGCACTTTTTGCCATGCTGGAGTATTCTGCTTCGTTTGGGTCTTGAACGATCGCCACGCCGCCCCGTTTCTTGACCGCCTGCAACCCCACAGTGCCATCATCCAGATAACCAGTCAGCACTACACCCACCACCCTGGGACCGTAAGTACGAGCGGCTGAACGAAATAATGCATCGATCGCTGGTCGAAATCTATTTTCTTGAGGTCCGCGCACCACGCGCAGCGAGCCTTGATTGACCAACAAGTGATAATCGGGCGGTGCAACATAGATTCGCCCTGTTTGAATTAGCTCTCCGTCCGACGGGTGGGATGCTGGGAGAGAGCCTACATCTGCTAAAATTTGGGGCAGAATGCTGGGCGTATCGGCTGCCATGTGCTGAACGATGAAAAGGGTAGCATTGATGTCAGCAGGTAGAACACTGACGATCACGCCTAATGCTTTGATTCCGCCCGCCGAAGCGCCAATGACGATGATATCGTGTCCAGGCATAGATTTCTTCTCACTCCGTCACTCGTCCAGTCAAGTTTGCTACCACTCGAATCAGTTGAGTTTGGTCTACAGGTTTAGTCATGTGAATTTGGAACCCAGCATCAATCGACATTTGGCGCTCTCGATCGCTGACATAAGCAGTGATTGCCACTGCCGGAATCCGTCCCCCAGCTTCAGCATCCATCGCTCTCACCTGACGAATCAACGCCAGACCATCTTCGTCTGGCATCCCAATATCGGCTAGAAGTGCGTCGTATCTACCAGGAGATGCAATCAAAGCCGCGATCGCCTCCCTCACCGAAGTCACCGCCACAACTGCCGCCCCCGCGTCTGTCAACATCCACTCTATCAGGGCGAGGCTACCTAAATCGTCATCGACCGCTAGTACGTGTAAACCTTCTAGAGAGAAAACCGCTTGACTGGCGCTATCTGGCGGCTCCTGGGCGGCAAATTCTAAATTACTCGGTGTCATTTCTAGCGGCATCGATCGCAGAGGCAACTGCAAGATAATTGTGGTTCCTTGCCCAACGCCAGGACTCTCTGCCCGCACAGAGCCGCCGTGAAGTTCCACAATCTGCCGGACGATCGACAATCCCAACCCCAACCCCCGATCGCTTTTAGTCGTACTAGAATCTCCTTGACGGAAGCGATCGAAAATGTAGGGCAGCAACTCGGCTCGAATGCCTTGTCCGGTATCGCTGACTGAAATCTCAGCATAAGTCTGCACGGCTGCTAAGGCGATCTCGACTCGTCCACCCGCAGGCGTGAACTTGATAGCATTAGACAGGAGATTCCACAGCACTTGCTGCAAGCGATCGGCATCGCCCATAACTGTTGTAGAAGTTAACTGCGAAACGATTTGAATCGATTTTGCTTCAGCGGAGAGCTGGACGGACTCGATCGCCGCACCCACAACTGAAACCAGATCGAGCAGCCGCGCGTTGAGGTGCAGCTTGCCGCTGGTAATCCGAGAAATATCTAGCATATCCTCGATCAGTTGAGATTGTGCTTTGGCACTCCGCTCCACCATTTCTATTGCACGAGCGACGGCTGCGGAGTCTAGCTGGCGGCTGCGGAGAATTTGCGCCCAGCCCAGCATGGTATTCAGCGGGTTGCGGAGTTCGTGGGACAGGTTTGACAGAAATTCATCTTTAGCTCGGTTGGCAGCCTCTGCCTGTTGCCGAGCTGACTGTTCCTGGATCAGGAGTTGAGCGCGATCGGTTTCAAACTGCTGGCGATCGGTAATGTCTTCGATCGACAGCAAAATCCTTTGATTCTCCCCCTCTGGAATAATCTTGCAGGCATTTAGCAGCATAGTTTTCCGCCCAATCCGCTCGAATTGATGCTCGACCTCAAAGTTTTGCAGGGGAATATCGCTGGCAAAAACATCTTCCAGCAGCGATCGCAGTTGGGGTATGTTCCACTGCCCGTTGCCCAAATCAAAGATCGGTGATTGCGCGGTTTTGGGTGGCGAAACTTGAAACGTTTCATAGAACGAGCGGTTGGCTTTATTCACCCGAAAATCGGACTCCAGCACCAGCAGCGGTACTTGCACGGTTTCCACGATCGCTTCCGCATAGTTGCGGGCTGCTTCTAGCGTGGCAACAGTGCGTTTGAGGGTATCAATATCGAGCAACACCAACACTACACCATCAATTTGATTTTCTGTCGTGCGATAAGGGCGGATGCGTAGGGTATACCACTGCCCTGCTTGAGTTTGCACTTCTAGTTCCTTAAGGGTGAGCGTTTCCAACACTTCTAAAATCAGCGTTTCTAAGTCTGGAATGATCAGATTGGCTCTGATGTCGCTAAAGGGTCGTCCGGCATCAGTGGGAATAAAGTTGAATAGCCGCTGTGCCATCGGTGTGAACCGTCGAATTCGTAAGTCATTGGTCAACATCAAAATCGGGACGTTGATGCTGCCAAGCAAATTAGTCAAATCGTTATTGAGCTGGTGCAACTCCGAATTGCGGCTGCGGAGTTCTTCGTTGGTGGTGTTGAGTTCTTCATTGGTTGCCTGAATTTCTTCTTTGGCAGTTTCTAACTCCTCATTGGTGCTTTGCAGCTCTTCATTGCTCGACAAAATTTCTTCATTCGCAACTTTGAGGTCTTGATTGCTGTGTTCCTGCTCTTGAATAATTGCCTGCAAATACTCCTGAGTTGCCGCTCGTTCCTGAATGGCGACGGCAAGTTCCTGCTTTAGCCGCGCGTTCTCCTGCTCTAAATCTCCCTGGGGGCTTGCGGGAGCGACGGAACTAGAGCTACTAACGGCGGGTGGAGCGTCTTCAAACAGCACTAAAAAGCGGCATTCTTCGGTCGGCGGAACCTTAAATGGAATCACCTGAAGATTGACAACTCTGGAGCGATCGCCTTCTTCGATGCGGAGTCCGTTCTTGATCGCGGGCATCTCCTGTCGTCGCGCTTGATGAATCGCAGCACGTAGCTCGACCATCAAGCCCTGTCTCACCAAGTTGAATAAGTTGAGATTAGCAACTCCCGATACCAGTTTCAGGTAGCGATCGACTTCTCCCCGCAGTTGCAGCACTTGCATCTTATCGTCAATGACGATACCGATAGGCGCGTAGCGATCGGCGATCAGTCGATCGACCTTTCTCTGTAAGTCAAATTCTTCGGCAGGAACTGGCGTTGGAGCAGGGCGATCGCTCGCCTTCACAGTTGGGTAGCTGCTGGAGGCAAACGAAATTGTCGGACGAGTCGCGGTTAGCTTCTTGGCATAAATTCTGTGCTTTTTCTCGATCAAAGTAAACAGGTTTGCAGATTGACCCGTGCTTTCTGACGTGCCGAGTAGCAGAAAGCCGGTCGGGGTGAGGCTGTAATGGAAGATGGGCAAGATCCGCTTTTGCAGCGATTCTCCCAAATAAATCAACACATTGCGGCAGCTAATCAGATCGACATTAGAAAAAGGCGGATCGCTGCCCAAATTTTGGCGGGCAAACACGCAGAGTTCGCGCACTGTCTTATTGATTTGGTAGCCGCCCCCCTCAATCGCATGAAAAAATCGGCGGCGGCACTCTGGCGAAACTTCCACCATCTGATTTTCCAGATAAATGCCCGCTCTGGCTTTGTTGATCGCTAGCTCGCTGATGTCGGTGGCAAAAATCTGGATCGGCGGCTGGGGAGATTTATCTGCCAAAAACTCCAACAAACTGATGGCGATCGAGTAAACCTCCTCGCCCGTCGAGCAGCCTGCTACCCAAATCCGAATTGGAAATTCTGCCGACTTGTGCTGCACAATCGTGGGGAAGACTCGCTCTTTGAGCAGTTCAAAGGCTTCCGGATCGCGGAAAAAGCTGGTGACGTGGATTAAGATTTCTTCAAACAGCGCTTCGACTTCAGCCGGATGTGCTTGTAGATACTGGGCGTAGTCTTGTAACTGTTCCAGCTTATACAACAACATTCGGCGTTGAATGCGGCGATCGAGCGTGTTGGGCTTGTAGCGGCTAAAGTCAACCCCCGTGTTCGATCGCAGCAAGGCAAAAATCGTCGCTAGGGCATCTGCGGGTTCGGGTAATTCTCCCGTCACGATCGGCGGTAGAGGGCGAACCAACATTGGATTGCGGCTGAGATTGACTATTTCTTCGGCAATTTTGGCGGGTGGCAGCACAAAATCAACATTCCCCGTAGCAACGGCGGTGCTGGGCATATCGTCGAATCGTGCCGTGGTTGTACACTCAGCAAACGTCACGCCCCCCGCTGCCTTGACTGCCTTTATTCCCTGCGAACCGTCTCCATCTAGTCCTGACAGAACGACGGCGATCGCTTTGTGTCCGCGATCGGCTGCCAAGGAGGTAAAGAAGGCATCTCCTGGCATATACTTGCCAGCCACCTTGGTGCGGGGCGACAGTTGCAACGTGTCGTCAAAGAGCGTCATCTGAGTGTTGGGCGGAATCACGTACACCTGGTTCGGCTCCACCTTCATACCGTTGTGCACCTCGCGTACTGGCAGTGGTGTCGCTCTAGCGAGAATCTCGCTCAATAAGCTCTCATGATTCGGCGATAAATGCTGAATTAGCACAAATGCCATGCCCGTATCGGTGGACAGATGGCCCAGTAACTGTGTAAAAGCTTCCAACCCTCCGGCAGAAGCGGCAATACCCACAATCGGAAAGGACGCTTCTACCTGGTTTTGCTGCGCCGCGTCGAGTGCGTCCCCACTATTAGAGAGCGGTTGCTGAGAGGATGGATTAGAAGTCATCGGATAAGCTTGGCACTGCAAAAAATTAGCAGCAAAGTTTCTATTATAAGATACCTATTGGATCTTTCTATGATTTATCATAGTTTGAATCTCTCAAGAAACACATTCCGTAGCGCCGGAAATAGGAATAAGTTCCAAACCAAAAGCTTGAGCTTTTTTCTTGAGGTTTTTTAGCATCCGGTCTTGATACT
>NZ_JACJQX010000046.1:0-46005 GCF_014696895.1 Chroococcidiopsis sp. [FACHB-1243]
TGCGGTTTCTCATGACCACACAGGGGACATTTCATTAGACTGTTCCAGAGCAACTACACCTTGTTCAGTCTAGCAGTCCCACGTTTCCCCCTCGCATGACCGGTTTGTTTGCAGCGATTGTGGTTTCATTTGCAGCTAATGTGGTTTTGAGACCCCCTTTATTTGCAGAGAATGTGGTTTCAAAACTGCCTTGGAAAGCAGTTTCATCTCTCGATGTTTGCAGTTCGCTACAACTATAGCATTCCTACTAAAGTTATGAAATATTGGTTAGGTCGTCAAGAGCCTTAAGTCAAGAGATACTAGCGTTCGTCAAATGACTAATGACAGCCATAACACGCCTGTCTTATGAATCATTTAGGATTGCTAAACTTAAAGACAACACAACACACCCTACTTAACTCCCTCAATAATATTGACCTCTGATTCTGTTGAAATAATTTGGGTGAGTTTGAACCCTGCGGATTTAAATAGTTCTCGAAACTCTGCTTCAGTGCGAATACGTCCACCAGGACACATCACCAACATATTTACGTCTATAAATTTACTGCTACAAAACTCATTGCCAGCAGGGATGACGAAATCTATGACCAATAGCCGACCTTGGGGATTCATAGCTTGATGACAGCGTTGAAGAATGGCGATCGCTCGCTCATCGTCCCAGTCTTGAATGATATGTTTGAGAATATAAGCATCTCCTTTGGGGACACTTTGAAAGAAATCTCCCCCGACAAATTGACAACGATCGCTGACATTTGCTGTTTTGGGCGAATTTTTAGCTCTGTCAATGACATCTGGTCGGTCAAATAGCACCCCTGTCATACTAGGGTAGGCTTGAAGAATAGTCGTCAGTAAGCTACCTTTACCGCCACCAATATCAACCAATTTTCCAATCGACGAAAAATCATAAGCCGCCAAGACTAGGGGATTCGTCTCTTCGGACTCTGCCATAGCGCGATCGAAAATTTCACCTTGGTTAGGATTTCGGTCATTGTACTGAAACAAATCTATCCCGTACAAACGCTCAAAAGCACTTTCCCCAGTCTGCAAACTATACATCAAATCTCCCCAAGCTTGGTGATAATGCTCTGCGCCCCGTAAAATTGCCATAGCCCGAACCGAATCGGGAGCATTGCTCTTCAAACAGTCTGCGAGTGGAGTTAGTTTAAAGCAACGAGGCTGAGTTTCTGCAAAAATTCCGACACCCGCCAGCGATCGCAAGATTCGATAAAGTGAATCGCTGTGGGTATTCGTTAGAGCAGCCAGAGTATCGCAGTGTTGAGGTTTATCCTTGAGTAAATCTGCAATACCAAGTTTAGCTACGACGTAGACACACCGTGAAATCCAGTAGGCGTGTACCCATTCTATAACAGTCATTTGAAATGGTGTATTGCTGGGTGCATATGTAGGTTCTGATATCATGGTTAACCTCATTACTAATTTTTTAATTCCAATTCTTTGAGTTGAATTGCATCACAAACTCGGTCTGGTAAAATCTTCGCCAACATCAAGAGCAGAGATAGTTCAAATTTTTGCTTGGATAAGAAATAGCGTGTTTTAGGTTTACTAACTTCTAGAGCTTTCTGAATCGCACGCGCAACTTCTTCCGGTGGTATCCCCATCCGATTTGACTGAATTAACTGCTCCATAGAAAATTTGTAAAGGTCGCCATACATAGATCTGGCTATAGGTGACATATTAGCTAATTTTTTCTGTACGCTTGCTTCTACTTTGTCTGGCGCTGTGGAAGCAATTGAGCCTGGTTCGATCAAAATCGCTTCAATTTTCCAAGGTGCTAATTCCATTCTTAAAGCATCAGTTAATGCCTCTAATGCAAATTTTGAAGCGCATAAAGCAGAGAAAAATGGCGAGGCAACTTTACCAGAAACAGAACCAATATTGATAATCCGACCCTTGGCTTTGCGAATTGTTGGTAAGAATGCTTGTGTAACTGCTACTTGCCCGATAACATTTACTTCCAATTGCCATCTTAGTTCGGCGATCGCAAGATACTCCAATGGTCCATCTATCAGTATACCTGCATTATTTACTAATCCAGTTAGTCCTTTTTCACCAACTGCTTGCGATACAATTTTTGCAGCAGATTGAATCTGTTCCGAGCTTGTAATATCAAGAATTATTGGTATCAAATTGCTAGATGCATTCAGCTTTAGCGATTCAGCGTCTTCTTCTCGACGAACTCCAGCAAAAACTTGATACCCTTGCTTATCTAACAGGAGTGCTGTTGCTCGACCAACTCCTGTAGATGCTCCTGTAATTACTACAGCACCTTTTGTTGTTTGAGTCATTGAATTCATCCAATTTAAAAAGTCATACTCCTATCTATACCATTTGAGTTTTATCGCTAAGTTTTTTAAACTCTATCCAAGTAATAGATAAGGCGATCGAGACTGTCAAAAAATCTGTAAGCAACATCCCATAATAGACTCCTCTTACACCTAAGTATCTTGACAAAATCAATACAAGTGGTATGAGAAAAAATAAGCTTTTTGATAAAATTAAGATTCCTGCTAATTTACCATTTCCTATAGATTGAAAGAAAGTCACGCTGCAAAACCCTAAAGGTAAAATTAATAGTAACGCATTAATAATTTGAAAGTTAAATAGATCGGCAGCACTAAAATTAACCGACGGTAACAATATGCTCAGAAATGTTGCTGGAAATAATTGTAAAGGCAACCAAATTAAACCTAAAAACAACGTTCCACCAACTCCAAAAGTGAAATATACTTTCTTAAGTCTATGATATTTTTTAGCTCCGTAATTCATCCCGATCGCTGGTTGTAAAGCTTGGACAAACCCTTCTATGGGAATAGTTGCTAGTGCAAATACTCTCAGTGTCGCTCCAGCAACAGCAATATCATGAGCGGTTCCGTAGTGAGCAATTGATTTAAAAATGACAGATTGTTCGACTAAACTAATAACTTCCATTAATAGTGCTGATATTCCTACTGACAAAATTGCTGGCAGCAGATCTATTGCTAAAGTTATTTTTCTAGAATTAACAGGAATAGAACTTTTATTAGAGAGGAAATAGGCAATATTCAAAATACTATAAATTAACATGGAAACAACTGTAGAAAGTGCTACTCCTCTAAGACCTAAGTTAAAAGCACTAATAAATATAGGATTTAAAATAGCATCGATAACAACAAAAAGTCCAGCAAAAATCATAGCCAAACGAATTTTGCCTTCTGATTTAATTAACTGGCTTGAAGCTACCGCTAAGATATAAAATACCGAACCAAGCGTATAATCTTTAAAATATGCTGCGCCCAAGGTTGCAACTTCACCATTTCCTCCCATAAATACAATTAATTCTTCACTCCAAAAGTGACCGAGAAAGGTAAGCAGAAGCCCAATAATAAGACTCATTATTGTTAAAGTGCCAAAAATCTTTGATTTAGTTTTGGCATCTTCTGAACCAATTGCTCGACTGAGAACTGAAGCACAGCCTACCCCTACCAAGTGAGCGCAACCAATTACAATAGAGGTGAGCGGTAATGCCAGAGATATAGCTGCCAATGCAGTTTCGCCAATTAATTGTCCGGCAAATAAAGCATCAAGGAAAGTATTCATTCCAATCAACAGCATTCCTAAAATCCCAGGAATGGTTAATTTCAACATCAATTGAATGAGATTTCCGTTTAAGATTTCCTGTGTAACTTTTGACTGTTGTTGAGAGGTCATATAGTATTTCGTTGAGGCATGAAATAGCCGTGAAGATTATCATTAGTCATCGATCATTTGTTAGAGAAGCGTCGCGGTCGATCATGACCATTTTCAAGCCGCTAGCAGGGGGATAATTCGCACCTTGCGGTTGGGGTTTTTCTGGTTTTGTATCGGTCAACGCTAGTTGGTAGTGTGAAAGAATAGTTGCCAATACTAACTTCAGTTCAAACATAGCCAAAGCTTCCCCAGGACAGCGACGAGCGCCACCACCAAAGGGAAGAAATTCGTAAGGAGAATATTGCCTTTCTAGAAAACGTTCTGGCTGAAATTGTTTTGGTTGTGGGTACAAATTTTCATGCTGATGTGTTAAATAAACGCAACCAAAGATGACCGTTCCAGGACTCAATTTATAATCCATTAGCTCAGTTGGTGATTCTACCCTCCTAGGAAATGTTACCACTTGAGTTGGATAAATTCGTAAAACTTCATTACACACTGCATTGAGGTAAGGAAGTTGAGCAATGCTCATAGGATCGGGAGAGTTACCCAGACTTTTAAGTTCTCTGAGCAATTGTTCGCGGACTGCTGGGATGCGGTGAACCCAATACAACGCCCAAGTTATTGCTGTAGCTGAAGCATCCCGACCACCGAATAATAATGAAGGAAACAAATCTCGGATTTCCTCATTTGTGAGTAACTTACCTGTTTCGTTGCGGGTAAATATTAACTCGGAAAGGACATCATGACCGGAGAAGTTTTGTTGTTGGCGGCGATCGCTAATTTCAGCGTAAAGCAACTGGTCAAATTGTCGCCAGAGGTGAAGAAAGTAACCCCAAGGACTCCAGCGACCGAAATCTTTTTGTAGGAAAGGGAAGGATAAGGGGATCTCAACAAAAGGCGATCGCGCGTAATTTAATAAGGTAGAAAGTACTTGCCTGAGTTTTTCGTAACGTTCTCCCTCATGTAAGCCAAACAAAGTATTTAAAATTACCTCAAGCGTAATTTTTTGCACGGTCGGGTAGGCTAAGAAAGATTTGTCAATTGACAGCTGACTCATAACTTTTTCTGTCAGGTCGCAAATTTGCTGTCCGTAATTTCGTATTCTATTACCGTGCAAGGGAGGCATGAGGAGTTTGCGCCGCGATCGGTGGCGTAAACCATCAAGCAACAATAATCCGTTTTTCCCTACGAGGGGAGCCGCATCTTCGTTCAACTCTCCAGAAGCAATAATTTCTGTTGTATTGGTAAAAATCTGCTTCATCCCTTGGGGATTGCCAACAAAAACTAAAGGTGTGGAATCAGACGCAATTGTGAAAACATCGCCATAGCGTTTGCTCATCTTATCCAAAAACCCTAGTGGGTCAGCGGTAAATTGCATTCTCAGCAACCAGGCAGGATGTTTTGGACCTTCAGGTAGTTTCATCATGTTTCAATACTTACGATTCAATTTCAGGCAGAAGCGAAGAGAGTTTTTAAATTGACAGACTTAATGTTGTCTCGCTTGCGAATTGCCATTTTGACACCGCTAGCTGGGTAACACATTAAACCTTCAAATTTCGGTTGCTCTGGTTTTTTCTTAACGAGTGCTAATTGATAACGTGAAAGAATAGTTGCTAATACTAACTTCATTTCAAATACAGCTAAACCTGCACCAATACAGCCGCGAGTACCACCACCAAATGCTAGAAATTCGTAAGGAGAGTATTGTCTTTCTAAAAAACGTTCTGGCTGAAATTGTTTTGGTTGCGAGTATAAATCTTCACGCTGATGTGTTAAATAAATACACCCCATGAGTAGCGTTTTTGGACTTAACTCATAGCCCATTAGCTCAGTTGGTGATTCTACCCTGCGGGGAAAGGTGAATAATTGAGTCGGGTAAATCCGCAAAGCCTCGTTACAGACAGCATTGAGGTAGGGGAGTTGAATAATGCTCATCGGGTCGGGAGAATCGCCAAGGCTGTCAAGTTCTCCAAGCAATCGTTCGCGGACTGCGGGTAGTCGATGCACCCAATACAACAACCAAGTAATTGCAACGGCTGTTGCATCTTGAGCCGCAAAAAGCGGTGAGAGTAATAGGTCGCGGATTTCCTCGTCTGTCATTGATTCACCCGCCTCATCGCGAGCAAATATGAGTTCGGATAGGATATCGGTGCGAGAGAAGTCTGCTTGCGTGCGACGTTCTTGGACTTCAGCGTAGAGTAGTTGAAAAATTTCCTGGCGCAGATACATCAGGTATCCCCAAGGACTCCAGCGACCCAAATCCTGTTGCAGAGAGGGGAAAGCGGAGGTAATTTGCATGATGGGCGATCGCATATACTTGAGTATGGCAGGAAGCAGTTGCTTGAGTTGTTCGTAGCGTTCTCCCTCGCGTAAGCCTAATACAACTTCCATGCTGACTTGCAAGGTAATATCTTCAACGGTAGGGTAAGTTATGAAGGTTTTTCCTACCAAGTGCTGACCCATGACTTTCTCTGTCAAATGACAAATTCGCTGTCCTTGGGCTTGCATTTTAACACCGTGAAAGGCTGGCATTATCAGCTTACGCCGATGTTTATGTCGCGAACCATCGAGTTGTAATAATCCTTGATTTCCCGTGATTAAAGCCATTTCTTGATTCAACTCACCAGGGGATTTAATCTCTTTTGTATTGGTAAAAATCTGTTTAATTGCTTGTGGGTTGCTAACGAACACTACAGGCGTAGAACCAAAGTTGATGGTAAAAATATCACCATAATCTTTGCCAAGAGTATCAAGATGGTTAAGGGGATCGGTTGCTATTTTAATAGCATGAACCCAGAGAGGTATTTTCTCGATTTCAGGTATTTCCATAAAAATATGCCACAAATGAGTTCCTATAGCCTCCCTTTTAAGCGGGAGTTGGGGGATCTTCTAGCCCCCCTTGATAAGGGGGGTTGGGGGAATCTTCTCTGTCGTAGTCACAAGTAAATTGATATTAATCTGTATACGCGAACTAACCCTGTATAGTCACAACTTCCAGTCGTTCGGAATTAGTTTTTTGAGCATGAATCAGAGATTGTTTTAATCGAACGGCTAACTCTTGAATATAAGGCTCATTAAAGATTGAGAAATGATTACCTAGGATTTCTATCATTTTGACAGGCTGGCTAGAACATTTACCCCAACCTAGTAAAGGATCGTCAGTACAGAAATCCTCACTTTCAAAATCGTGAGTAATTATCTCGCTAGCTTTTAACAAAGTGATTTCATAGGGATAGGCTTTTGGGACATAATTTCGCATAGCTTGGATATGAGCTTTAAAAATTTGATAACTGAGAAGGTACTGTTCCATTTCTGTATCGCTAATTTTGAGATTAGCTTTGCCAAATAACAGATGGAACTGCTCGACGAGTGATAAATCTTGTAGTTCTTGATAGGAAACAGAAAAATCTATATTAAACCAGTTTTTTATAGACTCAGCAAGACGAAGTAAGAATTTAGCATCATCATCTTTTGCAGGATGGATAACTTTTTTTGGTAAGATGGCATCAATTACCACTAGCAGATCGATAGTTTCATTTTGCTTTTGTAGTTGTTGCGCCATTTCAAAGGCAATTACACCACCGTAACACCAACCCCCCAGAAGATAGGGTCCCTCTGGCTGTACAGCACGAATTTGTTTGAGGTAGTAAGTTGCAGTTTCTTCTACTGAAAGAATTGAAAAATTTTGTTGGTTAGGGGTTTGTTCTAAAGCGTAAAATGGTTGTTCCCTACCTAGCTTTTTTGCTAAGGCGAGGTAATTGTTAACATCTCCCCCAGCGGCGTGTACGCAGAAAAATGGACGCTGGGAACCAGAAGCTTGAATTGCTACTAAAGGGGAATTTGAGCCTAAACTAACTGGTTGACTGACAATCTTTGCTAATTTTTCAACTGTTGTATTTTTAAAGAGAGTGGATAAGGGAAGGTTATGTCCAAAACGCTCGTAAATTTGAGCCATTAAGCGTACAGCTAAAAAAGAATGACCACCTAAGTCGAAAAAGTTATCTGTAACTCCAATAGGGCTAGTATCTAGAAGTTGTTCCCAAATTTTTACTAAAGCTAATTCTGTGAAATTACGAGCCTCAATAAAAGACTTGGTAAACTTGGATCGAAGGATATCGTGAGTTGAAAGTGCTTGTTTGTCTATTTTACCATTTGAGGTAAGTGGTATTGAATCTAATACCATAAAAGCAGAAGGAATCGAAAAATTGGGTAATTTCTGTTGTAGATATTGCTGTATTTGTGGGATTGAATCTTCTTCTGTGACTACATAAGCAATTAAATACTTATCATCTTGCGGATCGTTGCTAGCGATGACAACAGCATTTTCTACGGATGGATGTTGAGCGATCGCATGGACAATTTCTCCCAACTCTACCCGAAAGCCGCGAATTTTGATTTGGTCATCGCGCCGACCTAAATATTCAAGTTGACCGTTGTTACAATACCGCGCTAAATCGCCAGTTTTGTAAAGCTTAGTTTCTGGTAAAAATGGGTTATCGATAAATCTTTCCTGTGTCAGTTCTGGACGATGCAAATAACTCCTTGCTAATCCATCTCCGCCAACGTACAATTCTCCAACTACGCCAATTGGGGTCAGTTGCAAATGACGATCTAAAACATAAATCTGCGTGTTGTCTATAGGAAACCCAATAGGAACTGTTGAGAATCGATCGCTTAATAAACTTGTGTCATAAAAAGTGACATTAGCAGAAACTTCAGAAGCACCGTAAAAATTAATCAGTTTTGCATCTGGTAACGACTTTTTAAAAACTTGGACTAAATCGATAGAAAGAGCTTCTCCACTCGCTATCCAAAGTTTAAGATGGGACAAATTCTGAGTGAGATGGCTGTAAGTATCTAAAAGTATTCGCAGTAACGAGGGAACGAGTACGATGCGTGTAACTTTATGGCGAACAAGAGTTTCTAGGAAAAGTTGTGGATCTTTGGCGATCGCATCAGAAATAATAACGGTGGGAATTCCTTGTAATAAGGGAGAAAAAATTTCCCATACCGAGTCTACAAAACTAATAGCTGTTTTCTGACAACAAATTTCTTCTAGTGCAAAAGGATAAGTTTTCCACAACCAGTTTAAGCCGTTAACTGTTCCTCTATGAGTTCCCAGAACACCTTTAGGATTTCCAGTCGATCCTGATGTATACATAACATAAGCAAGACGATCGCCAACAGATTTGTTAACAGGATTTTCCTGACTTTCTTGTTGAATAATTTTCCACTCAGTATCGAGAGCGATCGCTTTTATTTGTCCCAAACGATTCATTAATGATGTATCGCTAATAACTATTGATGCTTGGGAATCAGCCAGCATGAACTTAAGGCGATCGAGCGGATAATTGGGGTCGAGGGGAAGATAAGCGCCGCCAGCTTTTAATATTGCTAGAATCGCTATAACTGTATTTATAGAACGTTCTAGACAAATAGCAACAAGAGTTTCTGTTGTGACTCCTAAACTTTTTAAATAATGGCTAAGCTGATTTACTTTTTGGTTAAGTTGTCGATAAGTTAGCTGCTCTGACTGAGCAATTAATGCTATACTATCAGGCGATCGCTCGACTTGCTGCTCGAATAGTTGATGTAAAGTTGCATTGCGAGGATAATCTACACGAGTATCATTCCACGCTAGCAATTGCTCTTGCTCCTTAACAGTTAGTAGCGTTAATTCAGAAATGCTACGATTTGGATTAGCAACAATGCTTTCTAGTAAAGTTTCAAAATTGTTAATGAATCTTTGAATCGTGTCTAGCTCGAATAGATCGGTACTATACTCTAAAAATCCTGTTAATTCCTGTTGAGATTCGGACATTGACAGGGAAATGTCAAACTCAGATCTACCGTTATCAATTTCTAAAGTACGCAAGGTTAAACCAGAAAACTCTTCAACAGGCGTTGGCGCATTTTGAAGAATAAACATCACCTGAAATATGGGATTGCGGCTTAAGTCTCGATTCGGTTGTAGTTCTTCTACTAACTTTTCAAAAGGTAAATCCTGATGTGCGTAAGCATTGAGAGTCACCTCTCTTACCCGACCTAAAAATTCTCGAAAGCTAGGATTACCATTGAGATTATTACGCAGCACTAAATTATTGACAAATAAGCCAAGCAATCCTTCTAATTCAGCTCGATTGCGATTAGCAATTGAAGATCCTACGAGAATATCTTCTTGCTCTGTATAGCGGTAAAGTAATGTATTAAACGCTGCCAGCAGTGTCATAAATAAGGTACATTCTTCTTGCTGGCTAAACTGATTCAGTGCCTTAGTCAATTCCTGAGAGAACCTAAAGTATTGTTTTGCACCTTTAAAAGTAGCAACAGCAGGACGCGGACGATCTGTAGGTAACTGTAGTACTGGTAACTCACCGCCTAGTTGTTGCTTCCAGTAATTCAGTTGAGTTTCGAGTAGTTTTCCTTGGAGGCGATCGCGCTGCCAAATGCTAAAATCTGCGTATTGAATGGGGAGTTCGGGTAAGAATAGAGGTTTACCCGTACAAAAAGCAGCATATAGTGTCGCCAACTCTTTTGCAAACACACCCATAGACCATCCATCCGTGACAATGTGATGTATAGTCAAAAGCAAGATGTGTTCTTCTTTACCTAATTGAAACAAAGTTGCTCTGATTAATGGTTCATTAGCTAAATTGAAAGGTTTTTGAGCTGATTCGACGGCTATTTTTTTAACTTCTAATTCCCAGTCTCCGACTGCTAAATACTCAATATTAACGATTGATAAATTCCAAGTTAAGTCAGGTAGAATTACCTGCATTGGCTGTTCATCAACGGTCACAAATGTTGTCCGCCAAGCTTCGTGTCGTTTAATAATTTCGTTGAGACTTTGCCGCAGTGCTTCTACGTTTAAGACTCCTTTTAAATGCAAAACGCTAGAAATATTATAAAAAGAACTGCCATGATACAGTTGGTCGATAAACCACAGCCTTTGTTGGGAAAAAGATAAGGGTACGGGCTGGGAATCTTGACGCAGGCGAATAGTATCCGCCTTAAATTTACCTCCCTTCCATTTTTCTAGAAGGGCTTTTTTAGTGGGTGATAAATTGGAAAACTGTTTAGTCATGACTGAAATTTAATTATTAATTACTGAACGCTTAAAAAAGCTCGAACATCTTCTTCAGATAATTCTTCAAGTTTTTCAATTAAAAGTGTTTCAATTGTTTCTGCTTGCTGAGCAATAGTCAAAGCTTGCAGTAATTCGCGTAGTGGGATCTCGATAGGAAAATTTAGGTTCAGGCGGGAAGCTAGCTGAGTTGCGGTCAGGGAATCTCCCCCCAATTCAAAAAAGTTGTCGTAGATCCCAACTTGTTTGATTCCTAAAACTTGTTGCCAAATCTGAGCGATTTGTTTTTCTATGTCGTTAGTCGGAGCAACATAGAAATTGGCAAGGTTTGGTCTTAAATAATGTGAAAATGAGTCTTTTGTCTCGGTTTCTTTCAAATTCACGTTGGTAGAAACAACTTGACTTACTTCGCTTGAGAATGATGATAGTAATTTTGCTTCAATCCAATAACGCTGACGTTCAAAAGGATAAGTAGGTAAAGGAACGCGATAAGGCTGTTCGTGGCTATAAAACTCAGACCAATCTATTTCTGTGCCTGCGAGCCAAAGTTGACTCAACGTGTTTAATAAAAATGTTACATCCGATTGTTTTTCTTTAGGATGGCGTAAAGATGTTAGTACTAGTTGTTTTGCATCTCTTGCTAAATGTTGTCTAGTTAGCGTGCTTAATGTTCGCCCCGAACCAACTTCTAGAAAAATATTTTCAGGCTGTTTTAATAACTCGGATAATCCTGTTGAAAATCTGACGCAAGAGCGTAGATGTTGACTCCAATAACTGGGATTTGTGGCTTCATCGTCTTTAATCCAAGTACCAGTAACATTAGAAATAAAAGGAATTTGGGGCGGGTTCAAGCTAACTTTTTTGACTGCGAGAGCGAACGGTTCCAAAACAGGCTCCATCATCTGAGAATGAAAAGCATGAGATGTATGCAGAAAGCGACAATCTACGCCTTTAGAAGCTAAATAGTTCTGTAACGCCTCTACAGATTCCGTCTTCCCAGAGACTACGCTCATCGATGGACTGTTGATGGCGGCTAGAGAGAGTTCTTTACCCAAAAAGGGTTGAACATCATTTTCCGACAGTGGAACTGCTAGCATACTTCCTGAAGGCATCTGCTGCATCATTTCACCTCTAGCTGCTACTAATGCTAAGGCATCTTCCAAAGAGAACACACCAGCCAAAGTAGCGGCGACATACTCACCAATACTATGACCGATCGCAGCATTAGGGCGCACTCCCCACGCCATCCATAACTGAGCAATGGCGTACTCAATGACGAATAATGCAGGTTGAGCGATCGCAGTTTGTTGCAATTGCACTGAGGCTATTTCTGTTTGTTGTTCGCTGGGGTAAATTATTTGACGAATATCGAGTCCCAGGTGGGGCTTGAGAATGTCTGCACATATATCGACTTGCTCTTGAAATATTGACTCAACCTCGTACAGTTCCCGCGCCATATTCACATACTGCGCCCCCTGTCCAGAAAACATAAACACGACTGGGCGGTTACTAGGCTTTTGATAGTAGGTGAAAACTCGCTGCGGATTTAAGGTAAGTAGAGCCTTAAGTGCATCGTCAACATCATGACAAACAAGCGTGCGACGATAATTGAAAGCCCGACGACCGACACTCAAAGTATAAGCAACATCAGCTAAATTAAGTTCGGGATGCTGTTTTAAATGCCCAATTAAATTAGCTGTTACCTGCTCAAGTGCCTTCTCACTTTTAGCCGATAAACACAACAAATGTAAAGGGCGTTCAATTACATCTTCGGAATTTTGAATTTTGAATTTTGAATTTTGAATTTCTAAAGGTGCTTCTTCCAAAATTACATGAGCATTAGTTCCTCCTATACCGAAAGAACTGACACCAGCGCGGCGCGGCGTGCCGTTAGTCTGCCATTCTGATAGCGTGGTATTGACATAAAAGGGACTGTTAGCAAAATCTATTTCAGGATTGGGCGATTTAAAGTGCAAGCTGGGAGGTATTTTCTGATGTTTCAAAGCTTGAACCGTCTTGATTAAGCCAGCCACACCAGCAGCACTGTTCAGGTGTCCAACATTAGTCTTTGCAGAAGCGATCGCGCAAAAACCCTTTTTATCAGTAGTACAGCGGAAAGCTTGCGTGAGCGCCGCAATTTCAATCGGATCTCCTAAAGCAGTTCCAGTCCCATGAGTCTCAATATAGGAAATAGTTTCAGGCTCGACATTAGCTAAAGCCAGTGCTTCTAAAATAACTGCTGTTTGCCCATCTACACTAGGGGCTGTATAGCCAACCTTTAAAGAGCCATCGTTATTAATTGCCGAACCTTTTATTACTGCATGAATATAATCGCGATCGCTCAAAGCATCTTCTAATCGCTTCAATACGACTACACCCAAACCGTTACCGAAAATAGTTCCACTAGCGTTTGCATCAAAAGCTCGGCAGTGTCCGTCAACCGAAAGAATTCCCCCTTTTTCATAATAGTAGCCAGTTTTTTGTGGCAACGTTATCGAAACACCACCTGCCAGAGCAATATCGCTTTCACCATTCAATAAACTTTGACAAGCAAAATGCACGGCAACTAACGATGTGGAACAGGCAGTTTGAACGTTAACGCTCGGACCTTTAAGGTTTAACTTGTAAGAAATTTGAGTTGGTAGGTGGTCTTTGTCATTGCCTACAAAAATTTGAAATGCTTCTACTGGTTTTAACGAATTGAAATGAGGATAAAAGTTGGAAAATAGATTATTCAACAAGTAAGAACTTAAAGTCGCACCAGCAAAAAGACCAATGCGATCGGCATAAGTTTCAGAATTATAGCTAGCGTTTTCTAAAGCTTCCCAAACACATTCTACAAATAGGCGATGTTGTGGATCTGTTATTTCTGCTTCTTTAGGAGTAAAGCCAAAGAAAGCAGCATCAAACAACTCTATATCTTCCAATACTCCGCCTGCTTTAATATAACTGCGATCGCTCAGCACTGCTGGGTCTACCCCAGCCGATATTAGTTCCTCGTCAGTAAAATCAGAAATTGATTCTACACCATTTTGCAAATTATGCCAAAAAAGATCGATATTTGGTGCGCCAGGAAATCGACCAGCCATGCCTATAATTGCTATTTCATCTTTTGGCAAAATATCCATAATGCACCTTTTGATTTTTATCTAACTGCGATCGCCTACCAATTTAGAAAACAATTTCTACTGCAATTGAGTTACATTGTCCGCATCTGCTAGCAAATCTGATAGAGAAATTTCCGCAGCAATTTGAATCTGATCGTTTAAAACTGCATCAATATCATTTTCTGTTGTAAGTGGGTTTGCCAGCACTGCACGTAAAGCAATAATAGGAATCTCTTTACCAAAGCGGACAATTTTTTTTGTCGTGCGTGAGATAAAAGTACGACCAGCTTGACGCTGCATTTTTTGTAGACGTTGATTAAATTGACTAATAAGTAAACGATCGGTTTCTGTCAATTTCTGTTTAGCAGCACTTTCTCGCAAAGGCTCTGGAATATAGCAATATACTACCAGATTAGTATCGGGTTCTGCTAACAACTCAAACTCAGGCATGGCACGAATACGCGCAGCCATATATTGAGTTTTTCTGATTCCTTCATCAATCAAAAATTCATATCCCTTACTACCAATTAAATTAAGTCCAGCGTGTAAGAATAAAGCCATAGCAGGTCGAGAACCTTCCAGAGAGCGTTTACCTAAATCGAAAGAACCCTTACGCATGGTATAGCTGGCTTGTTTTTCAATTGCTTTTGCCATTTGCGGTTCGCGCAGAAATAGCATACCAATACCCATCGGTAAATAAAGTTGTTTATGTCCGTCAATAGTGACTGAATCAGCTTTTTCGATACCTGCAATTTTATGCCGATGTTGTTTGGAAAAAATCAACGGTCCACCCCATGCAGCATCTACATGACAATGAACATTGGCTTCACGGGCGATCGCTACAATATCTAATAGTGGATCTACCCCACCGGAATCTGTCGTGCCAGCAATGCCAATAATTGCAATAATACACAAATTCTGCTCCTGACATTTTGCAACAGCATCAAGGAGCGATCGCAAGTTAATTCGATTGTTACTATCAACCGGAACTTTAATCAAACCACGATTACCAATACCTAATAAATCTGCGGCTTTATCAAAAGAAAAATGCATTAATTCAGAGCCAATTATTGCTGCTCCTTTATAGCCATAAAAATTTAGTGCTGCTATTAAACCTTCCTTTTCTACTCCCAAAAAATCATCCTTAGCTGCTAAAGCTGCGTTACGAGCGCACCACATAGCAGTAATATTTGCTGTTGTACCACCAGATACCAAAACTCCCAGCGTACTTTGACTATTTTGAATATGTTGAGCGTAAAAGCGATCGCTAAAGTTGTAAATTTGGCGATGCATCATTGCTAAAGCTTGACGTTCGTAAAAACTGAGAGCTTTTGCGGTTTCGATTTTGACGGCATTTTGGTTTATTGCCGTCATAAGTTTAGCTAGCGATCGCATAAAGCAAGGTAGCGCCGAGGTCATGTGACCGATAAATCTAGGCGAAGAGGTGTGTATGGAATGAGCAATGACATTATTAGATAAATATTCAATATAGCTCTCAAAATCAGTAGGATCGACAGGTATTCTGCTATCACAAAACTGCTCTGCTAATGCATCTAACTCAATATCAGTACTAGCATTGTTTGCGTTTAAAAAATCCTGAGATAAATTAGCGATCGACTCGCCCATTTTTTCTTCTGTCGATTGACTGGAAGTAAATAGCCGCATTAGCTGTTCGACATCGTAATGCAATGTTTGCTTCTCAAGAAAATAATTCGATTGCAGTTCTTGTTGGCTTAATGTCATCTTGCTATTATCCAAAATGTTTCTGACTCACAATTATTCGCGATCGCCCTTATCTTTTTCGATGCTTTTGTCTAATTTCTTTTCGGCGCTGTATTGAGGCTGACCTACTTTCAAGTTGACGAGAATGTTGTTCCAGAGATTTTTGTTGACTTGAATCTCGCTTTAGAAATTTTGTCAAAAACTTTGTCAAATGAGCGATCGTTGGATATTGAAACATTTCAACTAGAGAAATATCTTGTTGAAATTTTTGCTGTAGCTTGCTATGCACCTGAATTAAAAGTAATGAGTGACCGCCCAACTCAAAGAAATTATCATATATACCGACTTCATCAATCCGAAGTACTTCTTGCCAAATATTAGCAATAGCTTGTTCGACTTCAGTTTGAGGACGCTGTAATTGCTGCTCTAGTTCGGGACGTATGGTTTCCGGTGCGGGGAGAACCTGATAATTTACTTTGCCATTAGGGAGTAACGGTAAAGCTTCTAACATCACAAAGGCTGATGGAACCATGTATTCAGGTAGCTTCTCTTTCAGCAGGCGATGCAACTGTGCGATCGCTATACTCTGCTGTGGGGCAACTACATACGCTACTAACTGCTGATTACTAGGTTCATCCTCCCTCACTACGACAACAGCCTCCTGTATTCCTGGGTGTTGGCGTAATAACGCCTCGATTTCTCCCAGTTCAATGCGGAAACCGCGCAGCTTAATTTGGTTGTCAATTCGCCCCAAAAACTCTAAATTGCCATCGGCTCGATAACGTACCAAGTCTCCTGTTTTGTAAAGCCTTCTTCCTGCTTTGAAAATAAATCGCTCTGCGGTGATTTCCGGTCGATTCAGATAGCCTCTCGCCAATCCCGCACCACTGATATAAAGTTCTCCAGGTACGCCAACAGGAACTTTTTGGCGGTGTCGATCCAACACATGAATTTGTGTATTGGCAATAGGACGACCGATCGCCACCCGTGTAGCAGTCTCATCTTGACTACTAATACTGTAGCAAGTAACGTCAGCCGACACTTCTGAAGCACCGTAAAGATTCAAGAGGATGCGATCGCCCATCTTCTGCTGAAATTGGTGTAACAGGTCGATCCCAAGTGCTTCACCACTAGTAACCCAATACTTCAATTTTGGTAGTTGCTGCTGCAAGCCTTCCATGTCTAACAGCACACGCAGCAATGAGGGGACAAGTACGAGTCGCGTGACGCTGTGGCTTTTCAGCGTTTCCACAAACTGGTGTGGATCTTTGACAATGCGATCGCCTACAATTACCGTTCTTACCCCTTGCAATAAAGCCCCAAATATCTCCCAAACTGAGTCTACAAAGTTCAAAGATGTTTTCTGACAACAAACTTCTCCTTGTGTAAACGAATAAGTTTGCCACATCCATTGAAAACGATTAACAGCACCTCGATGCAGTCCTAAAACTCCCTTGGGTTTGCCAGTAGAACCCGATGTGTAGATAACATAAGCGAGATTGTCAGCTGTAGTATTGCTAACAGGATTCTCTAGGCTTTCTCGATCGATACTATCCCAGTCTGCGTCTAGGCAAACAACGGTCATTTGTTCAAATGTCATTTGTTTAAAGCTATTAACTAATGACATAGGGCTTCGCCCTTCCCGAAGGGTATGACTAATGACGAATGACACTTGGGCATCCGCTAGCATAAAAGCTAACCGTTGCTGAGGATATGCCGGATCGAGTGGTAAATATGCTCCACCAGCTTTGAGAATTCCTAATAGCGCGGCGATCGTATCCAGGGAAGGCTCTAGACAAATTCCTACCAGCACTTCCGATCCTACACCTAGCCTTTGCAGATAATGCGCTATTTTATTTGCCCGCTGGTTCAATTGCGTGTAAGTCAACTGTCGATCTGCACAAACCACAGCCACAGCATCAGGTGTGCGTTCTACTTGCGCTTCAAATAGCTGATGAATGCCGTGTTCTAGCGGATACTCAACCTGGGTATCATTCCATGTTGCCATCTGCGTTTTCTCAGCTTCAGTTAACAATGGTAGCTCCCAAAGATGTTGCTGAGAATCTGTAACAATTCCTGATAGCAATACCTGCAAATGCTCTGCCATTCGGTGTATGGTATCTGCCTCAAACAAATCAGTACTATACTCAAAAGTCCCGATAAGTCCTAAAGTTGTCTCTTCCATAAACAAAGTCAGATCGAACTTAGCCGTGGTACTGTCGTTTTCCAGCAGACTCAAGTTCAAACCCGACAACTCTATTTCTGGCATGGGTGCATTTTGCAGCACAAACATCACCTGAAATAGTGGTGTGTGACTCAAGGAACGCTGTGGCTGCAATTCTTCCACCAGCACATCAAAGGGTAAATCTTGGTGAGAATAGGCTCCTAAAGCTACCTCACGCACCCGGCTCAATAATTCTTCAAAGGAGGGATTGCCTTCGAGCTTGGTTCGCAACACTAAGGTATTGACAAAAAAGCCGATTAATGGTTCTATTTCGACACGGTTGCGGTTAGCGATGGGAGAACCGATGACAATATCCTCGTTACCCGTGTAGCGGTACAGCAGAGTTTTAAAAGCAGCCAGCAGCGTCATAAATAGAGTACATCCTTGTTGCTGGCTTAAGCTGTTGAGTGCAGCAGATAGCTCTTGAGGAATCCCAAAAGAATAGTTAGCGCCTCGGAAGGTTTGAATAGCGGGTCGCTTGCGGTCGGTGGGTAACTCTAGCAGCGCAGGTGCGCCATCCAAATGCTGCCGCCAGTAACCAAGCTGAGATTCTAATACCTCTCCCGTCAACCACTGCCGTTGCCAAGCGGCAAAGTCTGCATACTGAATTGGCAGTTGTAGTAAAGTTAGGGGTTGCGCTGTACAAAAAGCTTGATACAGTGTGGAAAGTTCGCGCACGAACACACCTATTGACCAACCATCAGCGGCAATGTGGTGCAAAGTTAATAGCGCCACATACTCTTGTTCGCCAAGGCGCAATAACTTGGCTCGAATCGTTAAATCAGTCTGAAGGTTAAAAGGTTGTTGCGCCTCTGTTTGTGCCAGTTGTTTGACTTGAGCCGCTTGTAAATCGGCAGGTAAATCGCTCAAATTGATAACTGGTAATAGAAGTGTAGTTTCTGATGAAATAATTTGTATGGGTTTTCCTGCAACTGCCTTGAAAGTAGTTCGCAAAACTTCGTGGCGGCGCACAATTTCGTTGAAGCTTTCCTGTAATGCGTGTAGGTCGAGCTGACCTTGCAAGCGAATAGCAGCTGATAGGTTATTGAAGGGACTATCAGGTTGTAGTTGTGTCAGGAACCATAAACGCTGTTGAGCAAAGGACAAAATTAATTCTTCGTTGCGAGAGACGCGCTCAATCGGGGGAGCTTCTAGACCTATTCCCGCCTTAATAGCCTTCTCAATGACTGTTGCTAACCCCGCTACGGTTGGCTGCTCAAACAAGCGACGCAAAGGCAGTTCTACCTCAAAAACCTGCCGTACTTTGGAAATAACGCGAGTCGCAAGCAGGGAGTGTCCCCCCAATTCAAAGAAGTTGTCGTGAATACCTACTTTCTGCAAATCGAGAACTTCTATCCAAATTCCTACGAGCATCTCTTGAATGGGAGTAGAAGCAGCAACAAAAGTACTTTCATTCTGTTGGGTAAAGTCAGGCGCAGGTAAGGCGCGACGGTCTACTTTACCACTAGGAGCTAATGGCAAATTCTCTAACAGCGCGATCGCTGATGGTATCATGTGCTGTGGCAACCTTTCTTTAAGAAGATGCCTTAATTGCGATACTAGGTCTTCTTGCAACTGCTGACTTTCAAACTGCTGATTTTCAAGCTGAGGAACTACGTACGCAACCAAACGCTTGTCACCAGTATCTTCCCTGACTATAACTACAGTCTCCCGCACAGATGGATGTTGACGCAGTAAAGCTTCAATTTCTTCCAGTTCAATCCGAAAACCGCGAATCTTGACCTGATTATCTATGCGTCCTAGAAACTCGATATTTCCATCGGGTAGCCACCTACCTAAGTCTCCAGTTTTGTAAATTAAATCTCGATTACCCCTTGGTAATTTTTTTGTAGTTTCTGAGAAAGAATTAGGAACAAAACTTAATTTAGTTTTCTCTTCGTTTTTCCAATAACCATCTCCTACTCCAATTCCTGAGACACAAATCTCCCCTGGAAATCCTATCGGGACTAATTGCATCTTCCGGTCGAGAATATAGAGATTTAAGTTGGCTAAGGGTTGACCAATGGGAACAGATCGTTGGTTTTCTGGTAAAGGCTTGTCAATGATAAATTGAGTAATATCATCCGCAGCTTCTGTTGGACCATAAGCATCAGCTATTCTAATTGAAGGATATAAGCTCAACCATTGGTTTACCCGTTTTACCGAAACTGGTTCGCCAACTACCATCATCCACTTTAAATCAGGTAGATGTCTTTGGTCTTCCGGTAATTGGTAAATATAATCTATTAATCCTCCGAATACTGCTGGAACTAATTCAACAACTGTTATGCTTTTTTCTCGAAGAACATTAAATAATTTTTCAGGAATAAAACCCGATTCAGTATCTACTATAACTGTCTTCCCACCAATCAGCAGCGGAGCTAGAAATTGCCAAACGGAAATATCAGTAGAGGAAGGAGCGCTTTGTAAAAAACAAAAATCTGCTGTTAACTCCAGTTCATCGAACTGTGCGTATATATGGTTAATAGCACCATCGTGCCTAACTATTGCACCTTTAGGCAATCCAGTTGAACCAGATGTATATAGCATATACGCAGGATCGCTTCCTGCATGACTGCGTACTAAGTTTTCTTTTGGTAAACGCTCAAAATTAAATCGACTGTATATATCAACTTCAATTATCGAAGGATTATTTCTATCATTTACTTGATGGTCTAAACAAATTAGATATTTTAAGTATGGACAATTTTCTCCTAAATTAATTGAGGTATCCAAACAGGAAAAGTCTGTTAAAAGAATTCTAACTTCGCTGTTAGCTACCATATATTTAACTCGGTCTGGTGGATATTGGCTGTCAATTGGTACATAAGCTCCACCAGCTTTATATATAGCCAGTATACCTATGAGAAAATTAATGTCTCGTTCTTTATAAATTCCAACAAATTCTCCTTTACTTACTCCTAAATTTTGTAAAAATCTTGCAAGTTGATTGGCTTTTTCATTTAGTTCTCGATACGTGAGTTGAATATTACCATCATCGACTGCAACTCTATTAGGTGTTTGCTCTACTTTTCGTTCAAATAATTCATCAATTGTCTGAGTAATAGGATACTGTTTTGTCTTATGATTATTGTCTAACAATTGTTGCTTATCGATTGGTTTTAATAAGGAAATGTCTGCAAGTTTAAGATAAGGATTATTGACAACATCCTCAAGGACGTTGAGATAATATTTGAGAATATACCAAACGCTATCTTCTTGAAAAAGGCTTTCATTATAATCTGTTCTAACAGAGATCTCATTGCCAGTAACTTTAAACGCAAATGTCAGATCGTTACTGAGATCTGCTAAATAATTTTGCTGGTGGATATCTTCTAATAAAACGACAATATCGCAAAACGGGTAACGATTTTGATTTTGAGATAACTTCAACAAACGAACCAACTCATCAACAGAATAATTTTGATTGCTATACGCACCTATTGTTGTTTCTTTAACTTGCAAAAGGAAATCTTTAAATGTAAGTTGTTCCTTTACGCTAATACGCAAAGGGATAATGTTATTTGGATTTTCATCAATATTTTCTAATTTATAAGTAGGGGAACTGATAATAGTATTATTGTTGCCAGTATACTTATGCATTAATATACTTAGCGCAGAGAGCAATACTAAATATATTGACAGATCGGAATTACCGCTCAATCTAATAATAGCTGCCGATAACTCATTTGATAATTTAAAATTAATCGACTTATTCTTACCGCTATAAGTTATAGGTCTAACGTAATCGGTAATCAAATTTGTTTCTGGCAACTCACCAGATAATTGATTTAACCAATAGATTTTCTGAGAAAATAGTTCCTCAGCAGTTAATGTATTTTTTCTGGGAGTAGCGATCGCCATCTGCATCACCTATTAATGAAAACTTTTTGTATGAGTATTAGAATTGTTTGCTTTACTTAATTTGCCAGACAATCATCAAAAGCTTGTTTGATAATTAAACACCCTTTCTCCAAAGTAGGCATTTCAATTGTTAAAGGCGGTAAGATTTTGATTACACTATTATTTCTACCAACTTTTTCAATTATTAATCCTAATTCAAAGCAACGGGAAGTAATTTTTTTCGCTAAACTGGTATCGCTAAGCTCGGCAAGATCGATACCCCAAATTAAACCTATTCCCCTGATCTTTATTTTTTCACTAATAGATGCTATTTTGTCAAGTAAAAATTTCTGCAAAAAAGACTCTTTAATTTTGACTTCCTGCTCAAGGTTAACGATCTCTCGATATTCGAGAGCAGCAGTACCACCTACAAATGCTAATTGATTTCCTCTAAAAGTTCCATTATGTTCGCCTGGTTCCCAAATATCTAATTCCGGCTTCAGCAACAATAATGACATAGGAAAACCATAACCGCTGATAGCTTTTGAAAGTACTACCATATCGGGAACAATGTTTGCTCTTTCAAACGAAAAAAATGAACCAGTTCGACCGCAACCAACTTGAATATCATCACAGATTAACAGAATATCGTGGCGATCGCACAACTGTTTGAGGTTTTGCATCCACTCTATCGGCGCTACAATTACTCCTCCTTCTGCTTGCACCGTCTCAAAGATTATTGCTGCTGGTTTTTCAATTCCAGAGTTAACATCATTAAGTACTGTTTCTATAAACTCTATTGTGTCAAACTTTTCCATAAATCCATAAGGATAGGGCATAAATGTCACATTATTTGATGTACCGAACGCTCCAGCTTTTATGTCACGATTACCGCTAATAGATAAGCTACCTAATGTCATTCCATGATAAGCTCCCATAAATGAAAAAATTCCGGTTCTTTTCTTAATTTTTCTTGCCAATTTTAAGGCAGCTTCAACAGCATTTGTCCCAGTAGAACCACAAAACTGTACCCGATAATCTAAGTTTTTAGAACGCAGTACTGTTTCAGAGAATTTGGATAAAAACCTTTCTTTAGCAGATGTGTGAAAATCTAAACCGTGCGCGATCGCATCCGCATCTAAATAAGATATGACCTTTTCTTTTATATAATCATTGTTATGTCCATAGTTTAAAGCACCAGCACCTGCTAGAAAATCAATGTATTCCTCTCCTGATTCTGAATAGATGAAAGAACCTTTAGCTCTGTGAAATAGGACTGGAAAACTTCGGCAATAACTTCTGACATTAGATTCTCGTGTTTCAAAGATATTCATTGAATTATTCCTACTTGTCGATTGATTTTAATGGATTTACTTTGTAACAATATTTTAATCTCAATTAAGAAATATAGTTTAAATAAGATTTATAAAAACGAAAAATTAGTTGAGGTGAAACTTTAAATACTAAACCTAACGCTAACAACAAGTTATAATATACGTTTTTCACTGGCATACCTTTTAAACTAGCTGCTACACCATTTAATGCGCTTTTTTCCGTGTGCCAATCAATATTGAAAGAAATTGACTCATCTAAACTTCTCACATGATGTAGTGTACCAGGAGGCATATATAAAATATCCCCAGGATTCACAATGACTTTTATCGGTCTGGCATTTTTATATAAAGGATATTGCTCTAAATCTGGATGTTCGGGATCGACTTTGAACCATCGCCAGTTGTGCCTATAGCAGTATTTAGAGTCTTCATTTAAGAGGATAGTAAATTGTTTGCGACCAACAATTTGAAAAAAAAGATTATTGGTAAGCAAACAATCAAAATGTAAAGGAGTCAGGCTATGAGATGAGCCAATAAAAAATTGACAGTAGCGCCACCATTTATAAGCATACCATTCTGGTAAGTAATTTAGAGGAAATGGTTGAACATCTTGGATTAGCGATGGAATTAAGCTAAATAACGGCAGATCGTGGCAGTATGGAAGGCGAGTACACGCAGAATTTTGGTTCTTTGCTTTTTCATATGCGCCTAAAACATCTGCATATTTCTTAATGGTAAAAGCTTCTATTTCAATTTGTCCGTTATAAAAGTGTTTAGCATATATATTTACATCAGGGGCGATCGCACTGAAGTATTGCAACGACCATTTATGAAAGCTACCCCACTTTTGAATCACTCCTGAAATAATTACAGGCTTAGATTTATTCACATATTCTGTTACAAATTCTTCACTAGATAGGTGATGATGTCGCGCAATTTCTGAAGAGGTGGTAAGCATAATTTTATTAATGCGGATGAACGCAGATAAAGCACAATTTTTGCAAGAGATAACATAAATACGATTCACAACCAAGAATGAAAATCTTTTTCTCGATTCTCCTGTACGGGCGCACAGATGTGCGCCCGTAACGACTCCCGATTTTTTTAGCAGATCTAATGACCAATGACTAATGACAAAAATCAAAGTTAAATGTTGCTTGTTTTTCTAACATTAATCTGATCCGTTGTTCTTGCTCTGTAAGTAACGATAAATCCTTGAGGCGTACTTCAGGCTTTGTGGCGATGTTTTCGAGTAATATCTCAAAATGCTTCAATATGCCAGCAATTGTAGTACTATCAAAGCTACGAAAGTCGTAACTGATTCCTATACGCAACTGGGAACCAGGATAACCAACTAAATTTAGGGGATAGTTTGTTTTATAGAGATTCAGGGTGAGTTCTATACTCTGTTCTTGCTCCTGCGTTCCTTGGAGAATCTCATCTACAGGTTGATTTTCAAACACAAAGATACTGTCGAATAAAGGCGCGCCAGGTGGTAGTTCGCTCCAACGTTGAATATCTACTAGGGAGGTGTATTCATACTGACGAATTTCGACTAGCTGTTCCTGAAATTGCTTCAGCCATGACAGTAAATACTGCTCGCCATCTACTTTGACTCTTACAGGTAAGGTGTTAATTAACATCCCTACCATCGATTCTGAATCCTTTAAGTCTGCTGGACGACCAGAAACAGTACACCCATAGACTACCTCATTTTTGCAACTGTAGCGACTAAGGAGCAAAACCCATGCAGCTTGAGCGATGACGTTGATGGTTAGGCGGTGCTGTCTTGCTAGGGACTGTAACTTGGTTGTGGTTAATTTTGAGAGCTTAATTTGTGGCTCATCATATCTTTCTTCTGCATTCAATAAGTTGTCAGCATAGAGATTGGTTAACTCAGTGGTTGCTTTTAGTCTTTTGAGTGTCCGCCGCCAGAAATCTTCGGCTTTGGACGAATCTTGTTGTCGCAACCAGGTAATGTAGTCTCGAAAAATACTGCCTTTTCCTAAGTTTATATCTTGACCTTTATTATAGGCTGTGTATAATTCGATAACTTCTTTGATGACTAATGGTGATGACCATCCATCCACAATAATCATATGCGAACTCCAGATAAATTGGTAAGTGCGATCGCCAAAGCGAATTAAACTTACGCGCATTAAAGGAGCTTGGGATAAATCGAAACCTCGTTCGCGATCGCTTTTTAAAAAACCATCGAAACGCTTTTGTTGTTCTTTTGGCTCTATTCCCCGCCAATCATGTTGCTCTATAGGTACTTTGACATTGCGATATACAACTTGTAGCGGTTTGTCTATATCTTCCCAATAGAAACTAGTACGCAACATTGTATGCCGATCGACAACTTTCTGCCATGCACGTTCAAAAGCAATCACATTAAAATTGTCGCGAACATGAAAAGTAAAGCCTAATTGCGAAAAATAAAGTGTCAATTCAGAATCATAGATGCTATGAAAAAGAATGCCATGTTGTATCGGCGAAACTTCATAGATGTCTTCAATATTTTCCGTATTCATATAATTCTTTACTTACCTTTGCGATTGAGTTTTGCCAAAAACTTATCTAGTCCTTTTTGGCTTAAATTCAGTTCGGGAAAATCAGAAGGTGTGTAACTTTTACTTTCAGAAGCTTGACAATGGGTAATGAGTGCTTGCAAGGCGTTCGCAAACTCTTGAGCTAGCGTTTCAATTGTGGATTGTTGATGTGTTCTTTCGCTATACGTCAGATTGAATCGCAACTGACCGCTAACCACTAGACCGTTTATTTCTATCAGTTCGCTTCTTTTATTTTGCGGACTGCTCGATAGTCCGCTTGAGTCTGGGACGAATTTGAATAGCGATGATTGGGAAAACGTTTGGTCAAACTGACCGAGATAATTGAAGCTAACTTCCGGTTGCAGCAGCGATCGCAATAACTCAATTTTATCGGTATTCTTGTTAAGATAGCGGAGAATACTATAACCAATTCCTCGGTTTGGAATAGCTCGAAGTTGCTCTTTGATCGCTTTCAATGCTTCCCCAGAATGAGAAGATTTTCCGAGATTTAAGAGTACGGGGAAGATAGACGTAAACCAGCCAACCGTGCGCGACAAGTCCAAATCGGCGAAAATTTCCTCCCGTCCGTGACTTTCTAAAGATACTAATAGAGAGCGTCTACCCGTCCATTGAAAAAAAGCCTGTACTAGTGCTGCAAGCAAAACATCATTTATTTGAGTGTTATAAGCTTGAGGAACTTCTTGAAGTAAAGCTTGGGTTTGTTCTAAACTAAGGGCGATCGCGACGTTGCGCTCGGAAGCTACCGTATTCTCACCGCCAGGAAAATCCACTGGTAGAGATACTCGATCGGACAACTGAGTTAGCCAGTAGTCCCACTCTTTTTGTAAAGTAACAGATTGTGCGTAATCGTGCAGATGTTCCGACCAATGCTTAAAAGAAGTTGTTTTAGCTGGTAACTCCACCTTTCTCCCTTGGTCGAGCTGTTGATAAGCCGTCTGCAAATCTTCTAGTAAAACTCGCCAAGAGAACATATCCACAGCTAAATGATGGATGGTTAGTAGCAGGCGGCTCGGTTGCTGCATCCCAAAATCGTAAACAGCGAACCTTGCAAGTGGTGCGACTGCAAGATTGAGGCTAGATTGTAATTCAGTGGCAGATGCTTGAAAGGCTAGTTCTTGTTCTGCCTTTGTCAGTCCTGAAAAGTTGAAACGTGCCAAAGCCACTGCAACATCACGATCGATAATTTGCTGCCAGCCAAACTGCGTTTGCTCAAACTGCAAGCGGAGCGCATCGTGATGTAATAGTAACTGTTGTAATACCTGCTCTAATAAGTCTAAGTCAACTTGTGGCATTTCCAGCACGATCGCCTGATTCCAGTGGTGTAAATTCAGTAAATTCTGCTCGAAGAACCAATGCTGGATCGGTGTCAATGGTACTAAACCTGTAACAAGTCCTTGCTCCGCCTGGATTGTTTGTTTTGAGACAGCTACAGTTGCTAGCTCGACAATGGTTTGATGCTGAAATAACTGTTTAGTCGTCAACTTTATACCAGCAGAGTTAGCTTTGGCGACGATCTGGATAGCAAGAATAGAATCTCCGCCTAACTCAAAGAAATTGTTCCGAATGCCGACAGGGTGGACACCCAACACCTCTGACCAAATTTGTACCAGTTGTAATTCTACGGTGCTACGAGGTGGAACAAAGCTGGTTTCTTGAGTGAGGCTGGACGTATCTGGGGCAGGTAAAGCGCGGCGATCGACTTTGCCATTAGGAGTTAGAGGCAACATTTCCAGGTTGACAAAAGCTGCTGGAACCATAAAATCGGGCAGTTTTTCCTTTAAGAAACCGCGCAATTCGTTTGCAGAAACTTGCTCTTTAGAGACAACATAAGCTACCAAACGCTTGTTTCCCGATTTATCTTCGCCAGCTATGACCGAGGTTTCCTTCACCTGTAGATGTTGGCTGAGTACAGCTTCAATTTCTCCGATTTCGATCCGAAAACCGCGAATTTTAACTTGGTCGTCAATTCGACCGAGAAACTCAATATTGCCATCTGGTAAATAGCGTACCAAATCCCCAGTTTTATACAGGCGATCGCTTCCTTTTTTTAACTTTTGACTTTTAACTTTTGACTTTTCAAGAGGAATAAATTTTTCTTTAGTTAAGTCTGCTCGATGTAAATAACCTCTAGCTAAATTAGCACCACCTATATACAGTTCACCAGTCACCCCAACTGGAACTAACTGTAGGTGTCGATCCATCACATAAGTTTGCACGTTAGCGATCGCCCGTCCAATTGGTATAGATTGACCTGTATCGACTGCTGCACTTGGTAGTTTGTAAATGGTTGATGTGACTGTTGTTTCCGTTAGCCCGTATGCGTTGATTAACTGTACGCGATCGCCAACCATCTTTTGCCAAATCGCTACTTTTTCTGAATGCGCTGGCTCTCCACCTATAATTACCAAACGTAAGGACTCAGGAACAGCTACGGTCGTTTCTAATTCAGCCATCCACTGATGCCAGTATGCTGTTGGTAAATTTAATATTGTGAGCGATCGATCTCGGCACTTTTGCAAAAAGGTAGGTACAGAAGCCAACATTTCCTCAGTGCGTAGCACCAAAGTTGCACCGCTAGTTATGCAAGGATAGATTTCTTCTGCTGCTACATCGAAACTAACGGAAGCAAATTGAAGCACGCGATCGCATTTCGTAATTCCATATTCAACCTTTACTGTCTCTGTAAAACTGACTAAAGACTGATGCGGAATCATCACTCCTTTGGGCTGACCAGTAGAACCGGAGGTGTAAATTACATAGGCTAAATTTTCAGAACTAGCAGTATTGACTAAATTCTCCTGGCTCTGTTGGGCGATCGCTTCCCAGTCTTTATCTAAGCAAACTATACGTGCATTCTGGGCTGGCAGACGTTCTAGTAACTTTTGTTGAGTTAACAGCACCGACACCTGAGCATCTGACAGCATGAAGCTCAATCGCTCTGGGGGATAAGCAATATCTAATGGTACATAAGCTCCACCCGCTTTGAGAATCCCCAGCAGTCCTACGATCGTATCTAAGGAGCGATCGACACAAATTCCTACCAATACTTCTGTCCCTACCCCTAGCGATCGCAAATAACGTGCTACTTGGTTAGCTCGATGGTTGAGTTCTCGATATGTCAGATGCTTGTCTACTCTTCGAGAAGCCGCGCTATGCGCGTCTACAAAAACTACAGCTACAGCTTCAGGCGTACGTTCTACCTGAGCTTCAAATAGTTGATGAATGCATTTATCTTGGGGATACTCAATTTGCGTGCGATTCCACTCTACTAGTAACTGATGCCGCTCAGCTTCGGTTAGCAGGGGTAATTCCGAGATAGACGGCTCGCGATCGCCTACAATCGCCCAAAGCAAAGTTTGAAAATGTCCTGCCATGCGGGTAATAGTGGCAGCATCAAACAAGTTCTTGTTGTATTCAAATTTTGCTAGCAATCCTTGCTGGGTTTCCCGCATCGACAAGCTGAGATCGAAATTAGCCGTTGCGATCGGTATTTCCAAAAAGCTGAAAGTAAGTCCTGAAAGTTCTACCTTTTCTGTTGGTACATTCTCCAAGACAAACATCACCTGAAACAGTGGTGTATGGGATAAGTCCCGCTTTGGCTGTAATTGCGTCACCAGCCGATCGAATGGTAAATTTTGGTGCTGATATGCTTCCCAGGCGACATCTCGCACTCGCTGCAACAACTCTCGAAAAGACGGATTACCCGTTAAGTCAGTACGCATGACGAGAGTGTTCAGAAAATAACCAATTAATGATTCCAACTCGCGGCTGTGGCGGTTGGCAATGGTTGTGCCGATGCAGAGATCGTCCTGGTTAGTATAACGATATAGTAGTGTATTAAATGCTGCCAGCAGAGTTATAAACAGAGTTACCCCTGCTTGCTGACTCAGTTTTTTGAGCTTTGCAGTCAGATCTGGATCTAGTTCTAGGGTGATGACGGCTCCCTGGAAAGTTTGAATAGGCGATCGCGGATAATCGCTTGGTAATTGTAATACGGGTGGTGTATTACTTAATTTCTGCTCCCAGTAACGCAGTTGTTCTGGCAATGACTGCTGTAACTTCTGATGTTGCCAGTAAGCAAAGTCAGCATACTGGATGGGTAATTCTGGCAAGGGTGAAGGTTTGCCTACAGAGAAAGCTTGATATAGTGCCGCAAGTTCCCGCATGACGATCGTACTCGACCAAGCATCAGCGATCGCGTGATGGATAACAAACAGCAATACAGATTCTTCTGGAGCAAGTTTAGCGAGGGTGACTCGCAGCAATGACCCTTCTGCCAAATTAAAGGGGCGTTGAGATTGAGTAATAGCAAGCTGCTGGAGTTCTTCTCGTGGTAGAGTTGCTATCACTAATGTGAAATTTGGGTTGGGAGCAATTGCTTGAAAGGCTTCTCCATCTATAGTTTTAAATGTAGTGCGGAGAATTTCGTGTCGCCGGATTATTTCAGTCAGGGCTTGCTCCAGAACGGCTACATCGACTGAGCCTTGTAACTGTATAGCAAATACTTGATTATAAGCAGCACTGCCTCCCTCTAATTGGTCGATAAACCACAGTCCTTGCTGACCAAAAGACAAAGGTAAATTGCGATCGCGTGGAATTGGTTTAATTGTTTCCAGAGTAGAACTAGTGGCATTAACTTGCTTGACAAACTGCACTATTTCTGACCTGCGTTCTGCTATCTCTGCTTGTAGAGCAGGTGTCATTGCCTCTTTGGGAGCGTTACAGCGTAGGCGATCGCCATCTAACCACAGCCTGATGTCTAGCTGACTAAGCTCAAACAAGAATTCCTGAATCGGTTTCATAGCTCAATCTCCACTCGATTATCTAATGCCTCATCTATTGGAGCTTGGAGTTTTTGAGTTGTTTGATAAATCTCTTCAATCGACTTCGCTAAACTAGCTAAAGTTGGTGCTTGGAGCAAATTTTGCACGGGTAAATTGACTGGAAATTGTTCGCGCATTCGAGCGATCGCTTGAGTTGCTTGTAGAGAATCTCCCCCTAGTTCAAAAAAATTGTCGTTAATCCCCACTTTTTCGATTCGCAAAACTTCTTGCCAAATACTGGCTATAACTTGCTCGGTTTCAGTTTGCGGTATGATATATGTTGTTTTGAACTGCGTAGACGCATAGCGGCTTGTCGTCAGACATCGCAAACCTTGTAGCTGAGGCAAAGCAAGACGGTCTACTTTACCGTTAGCTGTTAGTGGTAGAGCATCCAGAAGTACAAATTCAGTCGGTAACATATGATCGGGCAGCTTTTTCTGGAGGAAATCGCGTAACTGTTGAGGTTTAAATCGCTGCACAGTTGATGGTGCTTGAGACACTAAAACATCAAATCCAATCAAATCGGCAATAGAGCCAGGTTGATTCATAAAAACGCTGTCGGCAAATCCCAAAGAAGCGAGTGTTTGCTGCCATTGTTCTTTTGATAACACTGGATGTTTCGATCGCAATTCCAGATCCTCAAATCGCTCAAAGCCTTGCTGCAATCCCATATTCAAATCAAAGCAATGATGAAATTTAGTTTTTTCTATTGCTAGGAGTAAACCTTTTGGGGCTAACAACGAACGAATGTTTTGCAGTGTTTCCTTTACAGAGCGAGTGTTATGTATAACAGTTGCCGCAATGACGAGATCGAACGTATGTGGCTGATAACCTTGCTCGCTAGGATTCTTTTCCAGATCTAAAATGTCATAGCTGACAAAAGGATAGTTGACAAAATTTTCTTGAGCTTTCTGAAGAAAGAAGTTAGAGATATCTGTAAAAATATAGCTTGTTTGCTTTGGGGGTAACAGTGGCAGTAAATGTTCTGTAGTAAAACCATAACCGCCTCCAACTTCCAGAATTCGCAGTTGTTTTCCTGGCTCTAAGTTTTGCACTACTGCTGTAATAATTTGCTTGGCGATCGCATTGCAATCAGCAAACATTATTTTGTAAGTATCCCGCGTTTTATCAGAGATATAGATTTCTGCCGAATGAATTTTTTCGGTAATAATATCTGCTAAGTCTTCATAAGGAGTATTTGGGAGTAAGTCTATCCAGCTTCGAGCAAATCCATCGCTGACTGCGGTAGTTGGAAACAGCCTTTGAGATCCGGTTATGGGTAATGCCGCAATGTTAGTAAAAACTTTTCCCTCCTGCTGCAAACATCCCTCTTTGACTAGCACCTGCAAAGCTCGACTTAACCATTTCTTGTAGCGAGGAACAATTTGACATCGGGACATCAAATCATCTATGTCATACTTCTCCCCTGGTAAATTATAAACACCAAGTTTTCTGAGCGCCCGACATACTGAAATTGCGTACAGATGATTTTGATCCTCCCATAGCTTCAAGAAGATTTGAATATCTAGATCCCAAAAACTATGTTGAGCTTGTTGATGTGCCGCCTGTATCAGAGATTCCCACAGTTGTTGAGATTTTAGAGAGTCTGCATGTTCTATTTCCAAGAAACTTGATATTTTCTCAGACTTTGGAACGACATAAGCCACCAAATGTTTATTTTCCTGTGATTCTTCTACAGCAGTCACTAACGCATCTTTTATATCTGGGTGCTGCTTTAAAGCCGCTTCAATTTCACCTAATTCAATCCGATAGCCCCTGATTTTAACTTGAAAATCTACCCGTCCTAAAAACTCAATATTGCCATCAGGTAAATAACGACCAAGATCGCCCGTACGATAAATGCGTTCTTTTATGCGAGGATGGATAATAAAATTGGCAGCAGTTTTTTCTTCGTCGCGCCAATATCCTTTAGCAACTTGCACGCCAGCACAATACATTTGACCAGGAACCCAAACAGGGCAATCTTCTAAAGCTTGATTCAAAATGTAGTATTTTGCATTTGCCATTGGTTTCCCATAAGGAATACTCTTCCAGTTAGGATCGACTTGTGCGATCGCATAACCAATATTCCAAATAGTCGTTTCAGTTGGTCCACCAATACTAAGTATTTGTATTTCTGGTACTAAAGCTTTCAGGCGGTTAGGTAAGGACACGGGAAGCCAATCGCCACCCATAATTGCCAAACGCAAGCTTGCAGGAATGACTATAGATTGACTTTCGGCATATTCCACCAACATCTGCATCATTGCGGGTACAGAATTCCACAGCGTCACTTTTTCCCGCACCATCAACTCAGCCCAATGAGCCGGATCTTTTACACCACAGGGATCGGGCATGACAACTGCACCACCTGCACAAAGCAGACCAAAGATGTCATATACGGATAAGTCATGGTTCAAAGCCGTCACAGCCAAGATCCGGTCTTGGCAACCAATATTAAAACGCTGGTTTGTGTGGACGACAACGTTCATGATGTTACGATGAGTAACCATCACCCCTTTGGGTAAACCAGTGGAACCAGAGGTGTAAATGACATAAGCTAGATCGTCAGGTGTTTGCGCTGGTTTGAGTGGCTGGCTACTCTCGTTTGCCCAGTCTAGTGTATCTACGCACAAACGTTGAATTGGCGATCGCCACTCTAATTTCTCATCTAGCCAAGATTGGGTGAGAACAATTTTCACCTCACTATTTTCTAAAAGATAATCCCTTCGCTGTTGCGGTAATCCTGGATCGATGGGAACGTAAGCTGCACCAGATACCAAAATACCTAGAACGGCAACAATTTGTTCCCATCCTTTGTCCATCACTACGGCTACCAGTTGGTTTGGAGTAGCCCCTAGTTGGCGCAGCCGACGACCTAGCTGATTGGAAAGTGCGTACAACTCTTGATAAGTTAGAGTGCGCGCTTGAGAAATAACGGCGGGTTCGCTGCCTCGCTGCTGGACTTGCTTTGCAAACAACGTATGCAGCAATTCATCGGGAGTTGGCGCATCTGTAGCATTAATCTCATGGCGTTGTGCTAATTGGGCGGGAGGAATGATTTGTCTAGTCGTCTCAATCCAAGCTGATTCGGAAGTAGCCAGTTGCTTGAGAAAACAACAATAAGCCTCAAACATATCAGCGATCGCTCCTTCTGGAAACAGTTCTTCAACCACATCCCAGTTGAATGTTAATGTTTCCTTTTCCTCCCAGACTTGAACATCCATCCAAGCTTGGGAAGCTTGACTGATACCGTAAACTAATTCGCCAAAATGACTGAAGGTTAAAGTTTCCTGACCCAGAGAACCAAAGCCCAGGGTACTAGTAAAGACGACTGGCATAGCACTGGGGGCTGTACCTTGCCTACGAGCCAGTTCCCGCGTGACGCGCACGCCGCTGATATAGCGATGTTCTAAATCTTGCCACAGTTGTTGTTGCAAGCGGCGAGAGCGTTGAGTAAATGGTTCTGAAGTAGAGTTATCTACAGCTAATAAGGTGACAGAGGTGAAGTCTCCTAATACATCGTTGACTTGAGGGTGCAACGGTAGACGATTAAATAAGGCAAGGTTAATTGTAAATCGCGGGCTTTTGCTCCAAACAGTCAATATGTCCGCAAAAGCAGCCAATAAGACACCTGAAGGAGTTAAGCCAGCACTAGCGGCTCGTTGCTTCAACTGCTGCCATTCAGTAGGCTCTAATCGCCCTTCATAACGCTTGTTTTGATGTTGTGTGAGTTCTTTCGGATTTTTGGCAAGAGGTAAGTCCGGGGCTGGGGGTAAGTTGTCTAGGCGGCTAAACCAATATTCTTGCGATCGCCTATACAGTTCTGTTTCTTGCAAGCTTTGTTCTGCTAAAACGTAATCGCGGAAAGAAATTTCTAAGGGTGGTAATACTGCATCAGGATGCTGGTAAAGTTGAAACCATTCGTCAAACAGTCGAAACAAACTCCAAGCATCAAAGATTTGCAAATCGTAGCTGACGTGCAACCGAAAGCGATTTTCATCTAAGTGCGTGACTCTAAATTCAAATAAAGGGAAGCGATCGCTTGGCAATACCTGATGAGACATTCGCTGACGAATCGCTTCAATCTCAGCAGTAACAGTATCTTCCTCATGTCCCTTCAGATCCACAATTTCAATCGTATAAAAAGGGACTTGTTCTAAAACTTGCTGTTGTCCGTTTGGTAAAACAATAGCTCTAAGCATATCGTGACGCTCGATTAATTTTTGCAGCGCCCAGTTCAATTTTTTGACGTTTAAATATTTACATTCAATTTCGTAATATCCATGATTGGCGACATTTCCCAGCTCAAGTACTCCACTACGACCTACCCAAAACGCATACTGCATATCGGTGAGGGGGAAAGGCTGGTAGCGCGCCTCTGGTGCTGGAACAATTGTTGGTATATTTGCCTTTGTGTTATTCTGGCGTAGCAGCGTCAGTAGTTCTGCTTTATGTTCGGTCAGAGAGTTACGCAGTTCTGGGGTGACTGCTCCCTTCGGCGCATCAATATCTAGTAAATCTCCATTAGCAGATAGTTTTACGCCTCGCTCGGAAAGATTGGTTAAAAGTGAATGTAAATTCATAATTTATATAGCACTTCTATTTGAGGTTGTCATTGGTCATTGGTCATTTATTGTTGGTAATGGGTAATTGTCAGCTCCCTTGTCTCCCTGCTGTCTGTTTCCCGTTCCCTATTCTTTTTCACAAACTCAATTTCTCTCTTTCTTCAACGTCAGCGACGCTAATTGAGTCTGCGGTGAGATTAACTAAGGCTAAGCGATCGCCTAATACTTCAACTAATTGAGCGATATTACGATCGCCAAAAAATTGCTCTATCGGCACTCGTACACCCAAATCATTTTCAATCTGAGTTTTGAGCAAGAAAGTTGTGAGAGAGTCAAGCAATGACGCGAAAGGCTGCTCTCGATCGCTCTGTGACAAGGGAAGTTGTAGCGATCTTAGCCATTCGATCAGATACATTTCCAGCATTTGCCGTTGTTTCTCCCGACAAACAGTTAAGAGCTTCTTTCTTGTTATGCTGCTTTTTTCTCTTGGTAGGCTATTTGCTGTTAAATGAATTTTTTGTTGAGTGACACTTCCAGGCGAGACAGGAACCGATCCAAGTGCCACATCACCCCAGCGCATCACAACTGCCGCAGCAGTAGCCGCCGCACCCTTAGTATAAACTAGCACTAAATCGTTTTCGCAAATTTTACTTGCATGGGCAGCGTGATACAAATTGGCGATGGGAAGGACGGGACCAATGTTTGCATATTGGGGGTAAAGATTTATTGTTCGCTCTGCACTGATACCTAATGCTCGCGTACAGACATCGGTGTACCAAGCAGTAGGAGTATTGAAAGCAAAAAAATCGATTTGGGCAAGAGTTACGCCAGCAGCAGCAGCAGCGTTTTCGCAGCAGTTACGGACGAAATCTACAGATGTTTCGGCAAGTGCGATCGCGTTGTCACCCGTGCGAGTGCGTATCCGAGGCTTACCTTGGGCATCTGTTACGAGTTCATGTAAATAAGCCCCACAGGTTGCAGCTGTGTTGACGATTTTAGCACCCAAGATACCTTGGTTTGGTTTGAGGCGATCGACTACAAAGGCTCCAGCAGCGTCACCCATTGACCATGACAGGGTATCTTCTTCGTCTACTGTTTTAGACCCAATGTGAGATACAACGACTAGTGCGTTGCGGTATGCTCCCGTTTGTATGAGTGCTTGAGCGTTTTGCAGTGCTACCAAGGCACTAGAGCAGGTTGATTCTAAATTCCATGCCGGACAGCGCAATTCTAGTTGATGAGCAAGGTGACAGGCATTACCATGTCCGACTTGTTCGGGAAACAGGGAAGCCACGATCGCCAACTCGATTTCCTGGGGAGACACTTGTGCAGCAGCAAGAGCATCTTTGGCGGCGCGATATTCCAGTGTTAGAGAAGATTCATTAGCATCAACCACCCGTCGCTCTACAGTACCGCGAAAGGGGTCTGACAAATACGGTGCTACCGCTTGCGACCAGATATCAAATACATTTCGATTGGAGGTATTACTAGGCTTAGGCAGCCTTGGCTTCCTTGGCTTTTCTTGCTGCACTAATTCGGGAAACTTATTTAACCAATACTCGTTTGTGCGAATGATGCTGCCAAAGCTAAGTGCAAGCGAGCGAATACCGATTGAATAATTTGTGGAATAATTTGAATGCATCATGACAACCCTTTTACTCGCGCTCTTCCCAAAGCAATTACACTTGCTGCGGCGTAAGCAGTTTCATGACTAATACTCAGCAGCAAATTTGTCAAACCAATTCCAGATGTAATTTCTCGACATCTACCGTGTAGAACTACTAATGGTTCACCTGTTGGCAGGCGTTGCACTTCAATATCGAGCCAGAAAGCCTCTTGTAGTTCCATTCCTAGGGCTTTCATAACTGCTTTTTTAGCACATATACGACCTGCAAAATAGTGAATGCGATCGCTCGCAATCTCAGCAGCACTACGCTCGCTTGCCGTAAAGTATTGCGTTTCAAAATGCTCTTTGGCTGGATCTACAATTGCTGCGATCGCATTCATAGGCATAATTTCAATCCCACGACCAAGAATATTTAAGGAATCGGGTATAGAAGAAGCCAGTATCTTCACGCAGGGCAATGCCATTATAATTTATGTCCTTCCAAGCACAATAAAATACTTTTTAAAATCGAGATTTCAAAACTAAATTCGTTAGCATAGTGTTCATTTTGTTAACCGACTCGATATATTCTTTTTCTGGTATTGATTCAGCAACGATTCCAGCACCAGCGTTTAAGTAAATTCGATCGCCGTACTGATAGACAGAACGAATAGCGATCGCTAAATCTCCTGTACCACTACTATCTACCCAACCAATACCGCCAGCATAAATTCCTCTCGGTTCGTCTTCCAAGCGGTCAATCCATTTTAGAGCTTGTTGTTTATCAATTCCAGAAACAGTAATCCCTGGAAACAAAACTTTTAAAGCATCCCACAAAGTTTTTCCTGGTTGTAGTTGTCCGCCTACTCTAGATGATAAATGCTGTACGCAACGATATTTTTTCACCTCCATAAAGTTGAAAACTTGAATCGTTCCTGGCAGACAAAAAGAAGCAATTTCGCTTTGCGCTAGCCAAATAGAGAGCGCGTGTTCTTTCACTTCTTTTGCATCAGTAAAGAGTTCGTGACTCAGGCGGTTATCTTCTTCTAAGCTTTGGCTTCTAGGTCGAGTTCCCGCTAGTGGATTTGTCACGATAAAACCATCTTCATAGACTTCCAATAAAGTTTCAGGACTAAAACCAACTGCACGGACATCTCCTATATTTAGACAATAGGAACGTGCTGAATTATTAGCTCTAGCTCCTACTACGTAAGTTCCCAACACATCTAAATCACCCGCGATCGCCTGAGAACGAGAAATAATAGCCTTCTGTAACTCAGTTTTTTGAATTGCTTCGATTAAAGTTACAATTTGCTGTTGATAATTTTCGCGACCGCTAAAGTCTATTATCAAATTATCCGGTAAATAATTTGGTAGTTGCTCGTCCAAAAGGAGGATATCTTGAATTTGCTCTATAGACTTAGTGCTTCTAATACAAACTCCTTCATTTGTAAATATTAGCTCAATCTCTGGAATTAAAAAATATAAACTATCTTGCTGAATTGATTTGGAATATGAAGAATAGAAACGAGCCATATCAAAAGCAACATAGCCATAAGCCGTCCAATTTTCAATAGGCAAAGAAGCTAACATTTTTTCTACTTGTTTAAAAGGTTCGCTAGCTGGCTCAGAGTAGGACTTGCTTATCCCTTTAAAAGAAACCAACTCTTTACTAACTGATATTTTAGCTAGTTCATTACCAGCAATACGAACTTCATTCTTACCTTCATAGAGAACATAATTAGTAAAAATGCCAGCTTGCACAAGGTTTTTCAAGGCAACAATATGATCTCTGCGATCTGGAACAAATCTACGCTTATATTTTATGGTTTTCTGAAGCTCTATCACCATCATCCTACCTCTTTTTTTGAGAATCTTTTACAAACTTGAATGTGTAAGTAAACTTAATTTTTTGCTTAATAACTGGCGATGAATTTTTCCGGTCGAGGTACGCGGTAATTTCTCGATAAAGCAAACTTTATTAGGCACTTTGAAATGAGGCAACCGTTGTCTGGCAAACTGACGAATTCTCATTTCTAATTCAGGTGAAGATTCCTGTCCTTGCTTGAGGCTAATATAAGCAACAATCTGAGTTAATTGTTCTTCATTACCATCGGGTACAACAGCCACCTCAAAAATTTGTGGATGCTGATGTAATATATCCTCAATTTCTAGAGGAGATATCCACTGACCGTTCACTTTAAAAAGGTCATCAGTTCGTCCCATAAACCAGAAATACCCGTCAGCATCGCGCAGATACTTATCTCCAGTTCGCATGGTGTTTCCATAAATCGCTTTTCGGGTTTGTTGTACTCGCCGCCAATATCCCAACATCAAGCTTTCCCCAGCTACTTGTAAATTACCAATTTCGCCAGGAGAACAAGAAAAACCATTGTCATCAATAATTTGAACATCGTAACCAGAAACGGGGCGACCAGAACTTCCTGGTTTGCACTCTCCTACACGGTTGGACAGAAAGATATGCAAAAACTCAGTAGTGCCAATTCCTTCACAAATTTCATGGTTGTATGTCTGAAGCCACTTGTACCAAATAATCTTGGGCAATTGTTCAGCTGCAGACACGCATAAGCGCAAGGAGGAAACATCTAGAGGAGAGATGTCAGCCAGAGCAAGAATACTGGCGTAAACGCTAGGTATCCCAAACAAAATAGTCGGTCGATAACGCTGAATGTCTGCGATGATGTCAAAAGCATTGTTGGCATCAGACAGCACGCTGGTAGCTCCAACTGCCATTGGCATATACAAGGTATTTCCCAATCCATAGGCAAAGGGCATCTTGGCAACTGAGTAGGTGATGTCATTTTCGTGCAAGCCCAGCGTTGCTTTAGCGTAACTTTCTGCACAAACTACCATGCTTTGATGCAGGTGGATCGCGCCTTTGGGACGACCTGTACTACCAGAGGTGTAAAGCCAGAAAGCTGCTTCGTCGGTCGCATCTGTATAAGCTAACAGTTCATCTTGTTGGGCAAGTAGGGAAACAAAAGGGTTTTCTCCATCTGCTAGCAGAATGCAACGCAAGAACTGTGAATGAATAGGAGCTAGTTTCTCTTGCCATGCTTGAGTTGTTAATAAGACCTTAGCGCGTGAATCTTGCAGAATGTACTGAATATCGTCGATGTTACAAGTTGTATTAATCGGGACTGGTACGGCTCCTAACCAGATTGCCCCCCAAAAGGCAAATATAAACTCTGGCGAATCTGGCAACAGAATTGCTATCCGGTTTTCTCGTTCTAAACCGAGGTTGGCAAGTAACCTAGCACTGCGTCGGACAAAGCTGCTGACTTGAGCATAAGTGTACGCTTCATCTCGATAATAAAAAGCTGTTTTTTCACTACGTCCTTGTGCTAAATTGCTTTCTATAAAGTAAGCTGCAACGTTAAGGACACTGGGTAATTCAGAAATATTTTCCATGCGACTTGTCCTTATTGGTTGAGTAATAGCTCGATAATTTATCGGGATAGGGCGAAAACATGAACGAATACGTGTCCATCCCAACAACACCAACTAGCCAGCCATTCTCGTACACCACGTCTTTTCGCCCGATCGCTTGCTTTTCCATAGAGATGAACAGTTATCCTGTCATCTATGATGTTGGTTTCAATTTCATTCCAGTCAATGCCTAATAATCCAGTACCTAGGGCTTTGCCTACGGCTTCCTTGGTGGCAAAGCACACTGCGTAACACTCCAGGCGATCGCTAGCCGATTGGCAGAGTTCAATCTCGCTAGAAGCGAACAATAAACTGAGGGTTTCGCGATCGCATCGGTCAACGAGTCTAGCAATTCTGGCGATCGGTACAATGTCTAAACCTAACCCCCCAATCGCAGTTGTACATTCCTGTAGCATGGCTGCACTTTACTATTTTTGGGTCGCGATCGCAGCCTTAACTGTATTGCAGACCTGGGCTAGAGTCATATCTTGCCGAGTTTCTAGCTTCACGTTGACTCCCAGTTTACGCTTCAATCCCAAAGCAATTTCTACTGTCTCAACAGAATCAAGCTGCAAATCCTGATTTAGTAAAGTATCTTCACTCAGCGTCTCTTCTGGAATACCTAAGTCAATCAGTATCGATCTAAGAGTATTCATGACATTGCAAGTGTCCTTGCAAGTCTTAGCTAGGGAATCACGGAAAATTTCTTTTCGGTCGTCTATCTTTTGACACATACTATCCTTCAGACTTTGAGATGCACTCTGTAAACTTTTGATGGCGATCGCAATTGGCGCATTTGACCCCCGATCGGTCAAAGTGCTGATTCAGTTGGAAGAGAAAAAGCCTTATTGTCAGCTTGTAGGAAATACAAATAAATTAATCGAGCTGTATTGCAAGTAATTTTCAACTAGCTCGAATTTACTTTAATAGGAATTTGTAGCATTTAGCAAGAGGTTTTTGATAAAATATGCTTATGATTATTTTCAGTAGTATTATTTGAGGCTATGAAAAAAGATTGTTAAGCTTTTACCAAGAGTTTGGCAGACATATTAAATGTGTGCTATCACAAAATACCAAAAGGCTAGGACATCACAGCTATCTGTAATCTTTTACTAGAAAAGCTTTTCCTTCTGCCTTCTGCTTAGGTGAATGACTATTGTTTCTCTTCAATGAGGGACAGGAGTGGTGAAAGTCATAACCCATAGCGGGCGGTGGCGCGATCGCCTAGCGTAATTAAGTCGCAGCGCATTCTTTTTAATCAAGACGCGCGTGCAGCAAAGCTTTTCTCCATAAATAATGGTGCCTTGCAACCTATAAAGGAAGAAGGAGAAAACAAGACATTCCGTCTCCTGCCTCCTGTCTTTTTTCAGTAATATTTCTCAATGAATAGATCGTGTTGCAAAAATAACTTGCAAAATGACCGCAAATAACTTTCAATAATTTGAGTACTGTTGTGTCATTAACCACAAATAGAGTGACGCGATAGAGTTTGAGGAGAATAATGAGACCAGAGCGGTTAGTTCAAAGCCTGTTCTTCACAGGCTCAATTGTTGTGTCGATCGCAATTCCTGTTCGAGGAGAAAATATTTTTTCACCTACCCAGACGGGGGATTCAAGGCAAGGATTACCTCTACTCTCAAAAACACAGTTAGTTGAACCTAGTAGGGTGCAGCAACTGCGGAAAATAAGAGAGCCAAGCACAAATGCTCAAACGTTATTACAGCATTCTAGGCTCAGCCAAGCTGGGGTGCAAGTTGTACAAGTAACTGGAGTGCGGGTTAATCCTACTGATAAAGGGGTAGAGATAATTTTAGAAACTCCTTTAGGCAAGCGGTTACAAGTGTCGGCAAGAAGTGATGGTAATACCTATACTGCTGATATTCCTAACGCACAACTGCGCTTGCCTAATAGCGATGCCTTTCGCCAGGAACAACCAGTTGCAGGAATTGCTGAGATCGCGGTTACTAACCAAGATGCTAATACGATTCGGATGACAGTGAAGGGTGAGGCAAGCTTACCACAAGTTGAATCGTTTACCAGTGCTGAGGGGTTAATTTTTGGTTTGGCGACAGCTGTATCTTCTACACAGCAGCTGGAAACTGAACAAACACCCGCCCAAAAGCTGGAGAGTGAAACTCCAGCAGAAAAACCATCGGTTGAGACTGATGAGGAAGAAATAGTGGTGACAGGCGAACAAGATGAGTATTTAGTACCAAATGCAACTGCTGGCACAAGAACCGATACGCCTCTACGCGACATACCCCAGTCAGTTCAAGTCATTCCCCAAGAGGTGATTGAAGATCAACAAGTCATTCGGCTAGAGGAGGCACTACGTAACGCCAGCAGTTTTATCTACGGTGGGACTGATACTACTACCGAAGCCAACTACATTATTCGCGGTTTTGAGAGAACCCCTGTCTTGCAAGACGGTTTCAGGCAATATAATCTCCCAGAAGTTCCAGAAGCGGCAAACCTAGAACGAATTGAGATCCTCAAAGGTCCAGCTTCAATTCTCTTCGGCGAGATTCAACCAGGTGGTGTCATTAATACAGTCACCAAAAAGCCGTTGTCAGAACCTTTTTACGAAGCTGAATTTCAGGCTGGAAGCTACGATCTCGTTCGACCTCGAATTGATATTTCAGGTCCCCTAACTACAGACGGCAACCTACTCTATCGTCTGAATGCACTCTATTTAGACAGCGAGAGTTTTCGGAACTACGACCGAAATATCGAGCGCTTTTTCATCGCGCCAGCATTAACCTGGAAAATTGGCGATCGCACCGACATCACATTTGAATTAGAATATGCAGATAGCGAGCGACCGTTTGATACTGATGGCACTGTTGCCGTAGGGGAAGGAATTGCCGATATTCCTCGCGATCGCATTTTGAACGAACCAGACGACTATATCGAACGTGACTTCTTCAAGGTTGGCTATAACTTAGAGCATCGTTTTAACGATAACTGGACGCTACGCAATGCGTTTCGTTATTTAAATAGTAGTGTCTTTTCCGATAAACTAACCATTGCTAGCGATTTTGATGAAGCAACGGGGATCTTGAATCGCGTTTACGCCTATGATGATTTTGATTCTGAAGATTACTCGTTACAAACAAATGTAGTTGGGAAATTTAATACAGGTACAGTAGAGCATACCCTCTTATTTGGTGTCGATCTCAATCGCAGCAACTCAAGTAATTTTGTTAGGGTAGATTTCTTCAACCCTACACCAATTGATATTTTCAATCCAGTTTACGGCACAGTGCCTAGACCTGCTTCAGAAGATCTACCTCTAGCGCAGGATACTGAAACTGAAACGGACAGAGTAGGGATTTATTTACAAGACCAAATTGCCTTGTTCGACAATTTGAAGTTACTGGCAGGCTTGCGCTTTGATAGTGTAAATCAAGAAGCAACTAACGCAGAAGCTTTCTTTACTCCTACTGGTGCCGATCCGACTCAAAACAGTGATGCTTGGAGTCCTCGCGTCGGGATTGTTTACCAGCCAATTCCAGAAATTTCCCTTTACGCCAGTTATTCACAATCGTTTACTCCTAATACTAGTACTGGATTGACAGCCAGTGGCGAACTTCTCGAACCCGAAAAAGGTGAGGGATATGAAGTTGGGATCAAAGCTGAATTGCTAGAGGGTGGACTATTTGCTACTTTGGCATATTTTGACATTACCAAACAGAATGTTGCCTCAACAGATCCTAACTTTATCGATCTTGGAGGTGTTTTTGTGGCAACAGGCGAACAACGCAGCCGAGGAGTAGAACTCGATGTCACTGGGCGAATTCTGCCTGGGTGGAATATTATTGCTAGCTATGCCCACACGGATGCCGAGATTACTGAGGACAACGTATTTGAAATTGGCAACCGCCTGGTCGGCGTTCCTAAAAATAGTGCCAGTTTGTGGACGACTTATGAAATTCAGAGTGGTAGTTTGCAGGGTTTAGGCTTTGGGATTGGATTTAACTACGTCGGGGAACGTGAAGGAGACTTAGATAACAGTTTTGAATTAGACAGCTACTTTCTCACCAATGCTGCCATTTTTTACCGTCGAGAGAACTGGCGCTTCGCTCTCAATTTTAAAAATCTGTTTGATACTGACTATATTGTTAGCGCACCCTCTAGCAGAGTTGCCAGAATTGCACCTGGCGAACCTTTTACAGTAGTCGGCTCAATCTCACTGGAGTTTTGATTTCAACCTCAGCGCGATCGCACTCAGTATTACAGGAAGGATCTCTGTTGTGATTAACATCAAAAGCTTTCAGAAACTTGGGTTACTCGGCAGCTTATACGTGTCACAGCTAATACCATTTTGGTTTCTTTCCCAAGCTCTACCTATATTCATGCGCCAAAAGGGAGTGTCTTTAGAAGCAATTGGCTTACTTCAATTGCTTGCTCTGCCTATAGCACTCAACTTTCTTTGGTCTCCCTTAATCGACCGTTATGGTTTCACTCGTTGGGGTCATTATAGATTCTGGATTATCTGTTTTCAACTTCTGATTGCTGGCGTGACAGCTATTTGTGCTTGGCTGAATGTCGATCGCAACTTAACTGCCTTGCTCGTTTGTATCGCTTTAATCAGTTTCTTTTGTGCCAGTTTGGATATTGCTACCGATGCTCTTGCCATCGGATTACTGAAGCCAAATGAGCGAGGATTGGGAAATGCAGTGCAAAGTGTAGGCGGTTCTTTGGGTGCAGTTATCGGCGGCGGCGGAATGCTGATGTTGTTCGATCGCTGGGGGTGGACTGCCAGTTTACAAACTTTGGCGCTGATTATGGTACTGGCACTACTTCCAGTATTTTTGCATCGGGAGAAAATACCGAAGAGGAATAAACTCTCTGCTGCATCTGCATCTAAAACAAATTCCACTTCCAGGTTTGCTACCTGCTTTCAATTTCCTTCCTACTTCAAAATATTCATCAACTTTTGCAGTAATCCAGGTGTGCTGAACTGGTTACTAGTCTTACTACTGTATTCATCAAGCAGTCATATGGCTGCTACTATGTTTCGTCCCCTACTAGTAGATGTAGGGCTATCTTTATCAGATATTGGCTGGTTGACAGGAGTTGTAGGTGCTGGTGCTTCCGCATTTGGTGGAATTGCCGCAGGTTTGCTGATTGCTCCTTTAGGACGAAAGCGATCGCTGTTTGTATTTAGTTTACTATGGGCGATATCCATGCTAACCTACCTACTTCCTGCATTCGGGATCGTCGATCTGCCTATTCTTTATTTGGTTAATATCAGTACATTTTTTACTATTGGCATTATGAATACTGCTACCTTCACGATTATGATGGACAAAAGCAGATTAGAAACACCTGGCACAGATTATACCATTCAAAGTTCAATCGGTATTCTGGGTAGTCTCGGTGCTGCTTCTATCAGTGGTGTTATTGCTACAGCAATTGGCTATCGTGGAATTTTTATAGTTAGTGTAGCGATCGCGATTATCGCCTTTTTAGCAATTTCAAAGTCTTTAATTCCTGACTGCCTGGAGGAGCATCGTCACTAGCAGGGTGTTTCTACGCCCAATGCAACGTATACTTGACCGAAAAACTCCTCCTGCCCAATTGAGTCAGCGAAAATATAGGGTTCGTGAAATCAGATGCAATCCAGCAAGATGTCAAATTTGTCAACCCTTTTTTGGCTGTTTTGACGGTATTGTCAACTTAATTTCATTCAAAAGTTAAAAGATAGTATTTTTGGTTTAATACTGAGTTATTTCCTTATTCAGAGACACTAGCCCTAGTAATTCTCTTCCATTCATTTATTTTATACTTGATGCTCTCCCTAGTTACACAACTAGGTAACAGATGTCTTTTGGGTTGAGAATGTTGATAGATCGACTCCGCTGCTCCTAGAAATTTCGTATTACAGTTGTATTTAAGCAGAAGAAAGACTTGCTCGTTTTTGAAAATGCCAGTAACGTGCAGTCGCGTTCTGGGGCGCGTCGCCAATAAGACCAGTG
>NZ_JACJQX010000047.1:0-43558 GCF_014696895.1 Chroococcidiopsis sp. [FACHB-1243]
ATTACTGGGCGATTATGTGAGGATTATTTGCATTAGCTAATATTATACAGGATGCTGACGGGGCAGGGGTTATACCTCACCACTACTTCCGTATCACTACCGTCCGGTGCAGCAAGAGCTAATCGAATTAGCTCCTCTAATTCCTCAAGATCCGGATGCTTGACAATTAGCCGTTGCCAGTATTCTTCGGATGTTCTAACTGTAAATCCAAGCGGTGTAGAAATTTCAAACTTCATGGAAATGCTAAAAATACTGGGTTAGTATCATCACCTAGAAGCGAAGCCAGCGATCGACAGCAATCCCCAGAAAACTAATGCGCTGCCAATGCCAAACCAAAGCGACGGAATTTCTTGTAGAACTACAGATGCAAATAACACTGCAAACATTGGCTCTAGCAGTAATATTGCAGTTGTCAGTAATACTGGTAAACGCTGCGCTGCCACTGTGTAGCATAAAAATGGTAAAGCAGTGGAGAAAATTCCCAACCCTAATAATATGAGAATAACTTGTCGATCGACTTCGATTCCAATTGTCGCTTGAAAGAGAACCGCACACAAAAAAGATAGAATACTTCCAAGCAAGCAGGTGAGAAAAACAATATTTATCGATTTTGGAGCAATGTTTTGCTTAGCAAATGCATTAAACCAAAGTGTATAAATTGCGATCGAACCAGCAGCACCTAATGCCAAAAGGTAGCCTGCTAGAGTTGTCCAAGAGACAGCGCGATCGGTAGATAGCTGAGGCAGCACGATCGCACTGACTCCAGCCATAGCCAGCAGCATTCCAAAGCCTTCACTTCGTTTAACGTGTAAGCGTGCGACATATTTGTAGGCAATGATAAATAAGGGTGAGGTTGTGAATAATAATGTCACTTCTCCTACAGGTGCTAGCTGAAATGCTGTCGTGCCTAAGACATAACCCCCAATAGCTGGCAAACTCAGCCACCAGATCGTTGAAGTGCGAAGGGAGCGAATCAGATCGTGTCGGACACTCGGCGCTAGAAAAAGTATCGGCAGCATTGCAGTAGTGGCGACGAGAAAGCGACCTGCCAAAACTGCAAAGGGAGACCATCCTGGAAGCCAGCGGACAAAGACACCTACCATACCCCAAGTAGCTGCGGCACATAGAGCCGCCATCAAGCCTTGGGTGTTTAGTGTGGGTTGAGTCATCTAGATTTCATAGCCTTGACTGTTCCCTGTTAATCAAAGATTTCAAGTAAATTCGGAAGTATCAAACTGCATCTTTTATTTTTTCTTTAATGCCTTTTTCACCAATTCAGCAATTTGCGAAGGGCGTTCTGCAACTGGAACTTTTGCCGCTTTGAAAGCTTCTAACTTGCTTTTTGCCGTACCGACATTATCTCCTCTGCCAACCACGGCTGCTAGCGTCCCGGTATGCCCCCAGTGTTTACCTGCTGGTGCATGACAGCCAGCAATGTAGGCAATAACTGGTTTATCGATCGCCTCGGCAATGTAACGCGCCGCAGCTTCTTCACTATTTCCCCCAGGTTCCCCGACTAAAACGATCGCTTCTGTAGTATCGTCTTCATCAAAAATTTGCAGCCATTGTAGAAAAGAAGAACCAATAATTGCATCACTGCCGATACTGACAGCAATTGACTGCCCTAACCCTGCTTTAGTCAATCCCAAGGCAATTTCGTAAGTCAGAGTCGTGCTGCGACTGACAATACCAATCGAACCTGGAGTATAAAATTCGCTGGCATGGGTTCCCAAAAGTAATTTGCCAGGAATGATAATACCCGGACTGTTTGGTCCTACAATTATGGTTTCGTTTGCCTCTGCTTTACGCAACAAGCGCACCATATCCAAAGGAGGTACGCCAGCAGAGATGATAATAATTTGTTTTATCCCAGAAGCGATCGCCTCTAAAGCAGCATCTAAAGCTTGATAGGGAGGGACGAAAATAATCGTCGTATCGATCGCCCCAACTGCCGCTACTGCCTGTTCGACCAAATCGAACATGGGTAAATCGTCAATAGATGTCGTTTGACCGGGACTAACTGCGGCAACAATCTGCGTCCCGTAGGCTTGCATACGAGCAATATACGGCGACCAGAGCGATGCTGTCATGCCCTGAATTAAAACTTTACTATCAGGCTTTAATTTCATCACTCACTTCTTCTAGGCAACGAACTTTTCGCAACACGGACGGCTTGGGCGATCGCTTCGTCTAAATCTTCCATTGATGAGACTTGTACTGCATCTAGCTTTGCTTTGGCATCTGCTAAATCCGTTCCTGCCAAGCGCACGACTAGTTTAGGGTATTGCGCATGAGAACGGGTTTTGTGCGTCTTATTGTCGTGCTGTTGTACGAAAGTTGCGATCGCCTCAGCCACTTCTACAGTTGTCGGCACGCTACAAAGAATATTAACTAAGATCGCGTGGATAGATTTATCTTGAGCGATCAATTCTAGACCTTGGATGACGCGATCGCAAAAATTCAACCCCCCATTTGCGCCAATTCTTCCATGTCCGACATTTAAACAAACAGATGGTTTGCGGTGACTGGCTGTGGCGATCAAATCTAAAGTTGCCATCAATAACCCCGCGCCATTGCCCAAAATTGCAATATTCCCTGACTTATCTACCTCATTCCACTTGCCAACTTGAGCGACTGATGGATAACCGTTAGGACGGCTAGCTTTTTTTTCTGCCATCATCAAAATATCGGGATGGCGGGCGATCGCTTGGTCGTTGACAGTAACTTTACCATCCAATGCCATTAACTCCCCAGTCGAACTGACCCCTAAAGGATTGATTTCGATCAAATCCAAATCTTTCTGCACGAATAAACCGTACATTTTTTCCACGATAGCGCTGACCGATGCCAGTGCATCTCCCTGCAAGCCCATTTTGACTGCTAATCGGCGGGCATAAAAGGGTGAAAAATCTCGTTCGACTATGACTTGTTGTAAAGCTTCTGGATTGGATTCAACATCGACTCCCCCTTGCGTAGAACCCAGAAGCAACGGACGGCGAGCAACTGCATCGATAACTATGGCTAGGTAAAACTCGCGATCGGAGTTGTATTTTGCCTCCGCTAGTAAAACTTCAGGAAATTCCCCTAAAATTGGTAAGTTGAAGATCGTTTGCGCCGCAGCGATCGCGTCGATCGTATTCGTGACGATCTTTACTCCCCCAGCTTTTCCCCTACCTCCCGTTCGCACTTGCGATTTGAGTACTACTGGATAGGGAATCTTCAACCCCTTCAAATCGCGGGGACGATCGATTCTTTGGGAAGGTAAAACTGGAATACCAATCTCGCGAAACCATTCTTTAGCTTGATACTCTAGTAGATCCATTTTTTGATGGTAGTAGGTAATAGGTAATGGGTAATGGGTAAGGAGGGATTAGGATTTAGCACTAAGGGATTGGGGTAGCGATCGAGAACTACCAACTACCAACTACCAATTACCAATTACCAATTCATTTATACTTCATCCTTCAAGCCTAAACGATGCTTTTGCCAGTCTTGCGCTACGAGGTTAATGCCATAAAATCGCTGCCAAAAGCGATCGACAATTTTAGTTGATAAAACTTTCGTCATCATAAACACCAAAAAATTTCCCCCTGTTGCTGCAATATAGCGCGGACGGGGATGAGAGTCTGTCAGTGCTTTAACAATTGCTTCTGCAACTCGTTCGGCACTCCAAGCACGGCTACTCGTGTGTTTCTCTAAATCTTTTAATTTTTCAAAAGCAGCGCGATAGGGGGTGCGTTCGGGGGTGGCTACCGTTGATTCTACAGCTTGGGCGGCGGCGGCAAAAAAATCCGTGCTGACTGGACCTGGTTCGATGACGCTGACTTTAATATTGAATGGTGCTAGTTCCATCCGCAAAGCATCGCTGAGTCCTTCGAGGGCAAACTTTGAACCGCTATACAAACCGCCAAACGGAAAAGCCATCCTGCCACCCAGCGAACTAATATTGATAATTCTGCCACCACCGCGATCGCGCATCAGCGGAATTAAGCTGCGGATCAGTGCTAAGGGTGCTAGCACGTTGATTTGAAATTGTCTGGCAGCAGCTTCGTGAGGAATGAGTTCTATGGGTCCCATCTGTCCGTAGCCAGCATTGTTAACTAAAGCATCAACGCGACCGAATTTTGCGATCGCGGCTTGGGCTAGGGCTTCAACTTGGTCAGTCTGTGCTAAATCTGTGGGAACGATGAGAACTTCTGCCCCTAATTGCCGACAGTGGCTAGCGACCTTTTCCAACTTGTCTGCATCTCTAGCTGCCAAGACTAAGCGAATCGTCTTAAATCGTTCTGCTAAAATTTTTGCCAATGCTGCCCCAATGCCAGTAGAAGCACCAGTAATTAATACAACTTGTTCGGATAAAGAAAGCATTTTTAGTCAATTTAACGAGCAACAATTAGGGCGAGACAGACAATCCTACCCTATGTTCTGCAAAGATTTTAAAGCGACGAGGGCAAACTTGTCTTATATCTGAGGAGACACAATTAAGGCAGCAGGGGACAAGGGAGACAAGGGGGACAAGGGAGACAATTCTGGTTCCACCAGCCATCAGTCGCAAGTCACAATTAATTCCGAATTCCGAATTCCGAATTCTCCCCACACCTTTTCTGTCTCCTTTGTCCTTTATCCTTTATCCTTTTACAGTTTCTCGCGCCAAGAACTTCTCTAGTTCGGTCAGCGCATCAGCATCAACTTTTGTTTGCATCGGGCAGAATTTGGGACCGCACATCGAGCAGAATTCAGCAGTTTTATAGATATCTGCTGGCAGGGTTTCATCGTGATATTCCTTTGCCCTGTCTGGATCGAGGGATAATTCAAACTGACGATTCCAGTCGAAATTGTAACGGGCGGTTGAAAGCTCGTCATCCCTATCTCTAGCACCGATGCGGTGTCTTGCCACGTCCGCAGCATGGGCGGCGATTTTGTAGGCAATTAAACCATTCCGCACGTCTTCAGCATCGGGTAAGCCTAAATGTTCTTTAGGTGTGACATAGCATAACATTGCCGTACCATACCAACCTGCCATTGCTGCCCCGATCGCAGAAGTGATATGGTCGTAGCCTGGAGCAATATCCGTTACCAGTGGTCCCAACACGTAAAAGGGTGCTTCCGAACACTCTTCCATCTGCTTGCGCACGTTAAACTCGATTTGATCCATCGGGACGTGTCCTGGTCCTTCTACCATGACTTGGACATCGTGTTCCCAGGCTTTACGAGTCAGTTGTCCCAAAGTTTTTAATTCTGCCAACTGTGCCTCGTCGGATGCATCGTGGAGACAGCCAGGGCGTAAAGAGTCACCTAAACTAAAAGACACGTCGTATTTCTTAAAAATCTCAATAATGTCGCGTAAGTGCGTGTACAGCGGATTTTGTTTGTGGTGGTGCAACATCCACCGCGCTAAAATACCTCCACCACGGGAGACAATTCCAGTAATTCGGTTTTTGACTAATGGCAAATGCTCGATTAAGATCCCAGCATGAATTGTCATGTAGTCTACACCTTGCTGGGCGTGTTTCTCGATGATGTGGAGAAAATCTTCCGCAGTGAGCTTTTCAATACTGCCGTGGACGCTTTCTAAAGCTTGATAAACTGGTACAGTGCCAATTGGCACGGGAGAAGCGTTAATAATTGCAGTGCGAATTTCATCTAAGTTACCGCCGCCTGTGGATAAGTCCATGACGGTATCGGCTCCGTATTTTACCGCTAGATTGAGCTTGGCAACTTCTTCATCTAAGTTGGAAGAGTTGGGCGAAGCACCAAGATTAGCGTTCACCTTACATTTGGAGGCGATGCCAATACACATCGGTTCCAAATTGGGATGATTGATATTGGCAGGGATAATCATTCTGCCCCGTGCTACTTCATCTCGAATCAACTCCACGGGTAAATTTTCCCGTCGGGCGACATGATGCATTTCTTCGGTTATCACACCTTTACGGGCAAAGTGCATTTGAGACACGTTATCTTGCCCGCGACGCTTCGCGATCCATTCTGTACGCATTTCGAGTTCCTCGCATAAACAGCTTCCCTCCGCTGGTATTACCCAGTCTCAGGTTCTAAGGGACTGTCTCAGCCTGGTTTCCCAGACACCCCTAGCTATGGTTGTCGATTGTATCACTTCTACCTAGCCGCAGTTTGTTAATTTTTGAGTTAATTAATTTTTTCTATGTATGCAAGCTAAATGATTGTTGGAGTAAAGCGAAAAATCGTAAAAATAATATTTGGCGGGAAAAGTACACCGTCTATTTCCGAAAAGATTAGACTAAAAATTAATAACCGATCGCTTCAGGATTTTATACGCGATGTTAGCTCCTATACTAAGTTTACTGGCTTACGCGAACGCTCCACCGATCGCACCCTACAATCCCAGCATCCGATCGAGCGATCGCAGCGTCCAATTAGTTAAGCAACAAAATAGCGCGATCGAACAGTTACTATCTACTAATGAATGTGAAGGATGTAACTTAGAAAATGCCGATCTTCAAGGTGCAAAATTGAGGGGCGCAAAACTGAGAGGTGCAAATATGAGAAATGCCGATCTTAGCTATACCAACTTAGAAAATGCTGACTTAGAAAATACAAATTTAGAAAATGCTAATTTAGCAAGTAGCAATCTTCGAGGTGCAAAATTAGAAAATTCTTACCTGAGATCTGTCGATTTAGACAATGCTAACTTGAATAATGCCAACTTAGAAAAAGTAAACCTGGAAAATGCCAATCTGGAGGGTAGCAGTCTTCGAGGTGCAAAACTAGATACTGCTTATCTCAGGGGCGTTAATTTTCGAGATGCCGATTTGCAACTCGCAATATTAGAAAATGCTAATCTTCAAGATGCTAATTTTCAACGGGCGATTCTCCGAGATGCTGTACTAGATGATGCTTATTTGGGAAATACAAACTTAAGAAATGCCGATTTACGAAATGCTTCTCTACAAGATGCAAATTTGCAAGGGGCAAAATTAGCAGGAACTAATCTGCGCGGTGCAGATCTTAAAGGTGTTTATTTACCTGATGGTATGAGAAATGAGTAATCTGAATCAACCAAATCTACTTCAAATACCTCTGCAAACGATCGCGCAACTTGCAATTTCACCTGCTCTAGTTGAATATCTGGTATCCATTGAGCTAAACTACCCACGGGTTTATCGGCAATCCCGCAGGGGACAATTTTACTAAAACCTGCCATATCGGGACAGACATTCAAAGCAAAACCGTGCATTGTCACCCAGCGACTGACTTTAATCCCGATCGCTGCTACCTTGTATCCTTCCAACCATACCCCAGTTAAACCAGGGACGCGATCGCCCTGCAACCCGTAAACTGCTAATACGCGAATTAAGACTTCTTCTAGCTGCCGCAAATACCAGTGCAAATCTTTGTGGTGGAATTGCAGATTTAAAATCGGGTAGCCTACCAGTTGACCGGGACAGTGATAAGTTACCTCTCCACCTCTTTCTATCCTATATACTTTTTCTGCATGTTTGTCAAGGTCGAATTGCAGAAAATCTAAACTAGCTCCGTGTCCTAAAGTGTAGACTGGCGGGTGTTCCAACAAAATTAAGACATCAGGTAAATCGGGATCTTGGCGGCGCTGTTGCAACAGATTTTTTTGCCAATTCCAAGCCTTAGCATAACAGACGAGTCCGTAATTATAAAGATAGCATTGATGGCGTTTCATGGAGATGACTACAAGCGATCGCAGAAAAATTCAAGCGTATTTTTTACCAAATTTTATTGCATTTGCGATTGACTACATCAAGAAATGTCAAGGAATGCGAAGGATATTAAAAAGAACTAAAACCTCTCTGTTTTCCAGAATACAAAGTGCTAACTTGAAAGTAGAAACACAAACACAGCAGGGAGGAAGGCTTTACCACCACGCCAGACTCGATGTGGAAGTCGAGATTCTACTAGGAAAAATCCCAGATCGCCCTCCAACTGGGAAATACCTGTAGTTTATCAGCAGGAACAAACCCTTTTCGACAGGAAGTGCGACTGGTAAATTTTCATCGCAAAATAGCGAAGTTGATAAACTAAAGCGTGGTGAAATGGTGACAAAGAGCGCACCAATCGATTGATTTCTGGAGTACTTAAAACACCAGAATTCGGGCTTTTAGTAAGTAGACACTGACAGCAAATTGTTGCTGCTTTGTATTTAACCTAACACAAATTTGGTTCGTATCCATCGGGAGAATTAAATATGAAGCTTGTGATCCATGGCAAAAACATCGAAATCACCGATGCCATTCGCGAGTACGTGAATCAGAAAATAGAAAAGGCAGTCAATCATTTTCAAACTCTAACCACTGAAGTAGATGTTCATTTGTCAGTAGCCCGCAATCCCAGGATCAACCCAAAACAAGCAGCGGAAGTCACAATTTACGCCAACGGAACTGTAATTCGGGCAGAGGAAAGTAGCGAGAACTTATACGCCAGCATCGATCTAGTTGCCGATAAAATTGCCCGACAGCTACGCAAGTATAAAGAAAGACTGCAAGACAAGAAAACTCAGCCAAAAACCAGCTTAGAGGCAGTAGAACCACCTGTTGTTACCGATCTGATTGGCGATCGCACTCCCGAATTACCTAGCGAAGTCGTTCGGACGAAATACTTCGCCATGCCACCAATGACGCTGAATGAAGCCCTAGAACAACTACAACTCGTCGATCACGATTTTTATATGTTCCGCAATGCCGAAACTGGAGAAATAAACGTCATTTACGAACGCAATCATGGCGGTTATGGCGTGATTCAACCCCGCAACGGCAACGGACACACGCACGGTAATGCTAAGAATGGTAAAGCCCAAACTTCGGTAGAAAAGCCACAGGTTTCTAAGTCGTAACTCCTAAGTTGGCGTTCTGCCTCTTACTTCTTACTTTTTAGCTGACTCGCTAGTCACAACAACTTTTGTAGAGACGTTACATGTAACGTCTCTACACTGTCTAAGCCCTACAATGGAATTAGGCGAGAAGTTGCTAGGAAGGTAGCGATGAGAGTACCACAGGCTTTCTTGACAAAATTCCGAGCTGCATTTGTCGGTGTCAGCATACTGATGCTAGGGATGCAACCTAGCTATGCTGTAGAAACGTTACCAAGGCAAGTCAAACCGCAAGAAAACTTACAGGTAGCAGCAACGCACAACAATCGAGGCGTAGAGTTAGCCGAACAGGGAAAATTCTCAGAAGCGATCGCGGCTTTCAATCAAGCAATTGATATTTATCCTCAGTACGAAAACGCTCACAATAATTTAGGGCTTGCTTTTGGCAATCAGCAACAGTACATCCAAGCAGAAAACGCCTTCAAACATGCTCTTGCCATCAATCCGCGTAATTTTGAAACCTACAATAATTTAGGAATCGCCCTCGGTAGTCAAGGCAAATTTGCAGAAGCGATCGCTGCTTTTCGACAAGCAATTCAACTCAAACCCAACGATCCAACCTCTTACCAAAACCTCGGTGTAGCATTTTGGAGTCAAGGAAATTTGCCCGAAGCACAAGCATCTTTGCATAAAGCCAAAGATCTCTACTCCACGCAAAACAACTCAACAGGCATAAGTTATGTAGAGCAGATTTTGCAACAGATGGAAAAGTAATGGGTAGTTGGTAGTTGGTAATTGGTAATTGGTCACTGATAACTGATTATATCGGCAGAGTCACCACAAAAGTCGTTCCTATTCCAACTTCACTAGTGACGCTAATCTCGCCGCCGTGCAAGTCCACACACTGTTTGACAATAGACATTCCCAAGCCCGTACCAGAGATATTTTCTACGTTACTACCGCGATGAAAAGAGTGGAAGAGTTGTTCTATATCTTGAGTAGGAATACCAATTCCTCGATCGCGGATGTAAAAAATTGCTTTTCCGGCTTTAATAGATAAGCTTAAATCGATGTCGCCGCCTTTTGGCGAGTCTTTGATTGCATTGGAAAGTAAGTTACTCAAAATATAACGGAGCAATTTTTCATCGACATTAGCAGTTATCTGTTGTGTTTGACTGGTAAAAATAATTGAGTGTTTGCTACTAGCACTCATTCGCATTTCTTCTACTAAGTCATGACAAAATTTTTCTAAGGATACTGGTGTGGGATTAAATTCGAGTTTTTCGGCTTCAGCTTTACCAATCAATAAAACATCATCTAACAATTGTGTCATGCGTTTGGTGGCAATTTGAATTCGATCGAGATACATGCGTTTTTTATCTTCTGAAGCGCGATCGCCAAATTGTTCGAGGAGCTTAGCTGACATTAGAATTGTCGTGAGCGGAGTCCGAAATTCGTGAGATGCTGTAGTAATAAATCGCGATTTCAACTCTACTAATTGTTTCTCTTTTTCTAAGGCGTAAATCATCTCAGCTTCGGCTAACTTTCGTTCTGTGATATTGCGAAATATACCACGGGTAGCGATTGGCTTACCATTGATAATTTTACAATTAATACTACCTGCAACCCAAACTTTCTCACCTTGTTTAGTTATAAATGCGGTTTCAATTTCCGAAATTTGTTTTCCTGACATGACTTCCCGAAAAGTTTTCTGGCAATGCTCTAAATTGTCGGGATGAATAACATCAAAAATTATCAAACGAGAAATTTCATCTTCACTATAATCTAAAGTTTCTTTCCAGGCTCGATTTACATATACTAAATGACCGTCCGGTGTAACACTTTGAATTAGATCGCTAGCATTTTCAAATAAATCTCTATAGCGTTCTTCACTTTCTCTTAAAGCCGCATCAGCTTGCTGACGCTCGTTAATTTCACGCTCTAACTTTTGATTAGTTCGCAATAGTTCTTTGGTACGCTCTTGGACTCTTTTTTGTAGAGATTCGTTTGCTGTCTGCACTTCTTGAAACTTTTCATTTAAAGCCACTGTCATGAACTGAAAATTACCAATCAACGAATTAATTTCTACTACCTGGCTAGTAGGAAATCGCATCAAATTCTTTTCTGGCAACTGAGAGGATAAATCTGTAGTTACGGTAGCTAACTGGGTTAATGGATTTGCTAATTTACGGCTGAGTAGTATGCCGCCAATTAAAACAATCAATACCGTAACTAGCATGAAAGTAAGGTCGTTGATGTAAGTTTGTTGTAGGTGGTCGATATAAGGTGCAGCCGGAATTTCTAAAATAAGTTTCCATTGAGAACGATCGCTCAGCGGCTGTTCTTTAACATATAGAGAGCGTCGCCAGCGTACCATCGCCGGAAGTTTGCCTTTAGGTGGTAACCATAAATATGTATTTTCAAAATATATATTCCCACTGGCTGTCTTTTGACTCAGCGACCGCATTTCTCCCCCACGCAGGCGATCGAAATTTTGCATCAGTTGTAATTTGGAATTGCTACTGGCAACGATCTGGTTATGAGAGTCGAGAAGAATAATTTGGTGAACTCTTTGAGAAAGCTGCGATCGCAAAAAGTCCTCTAAATAGGAGAGGTTGAGGTGAGCGTATACTACACCAGACAAGCGATTATTAGTTAGTATCGGTACGCCAATATCGATTTGGGGAATTCGTTCAGTCGGATGGATGTGAACGTTGCCTATAGTAGGTTTGAGACTAGTTTCGATCTGCTTTAAAGTTCTTACATGCTGTGCATCTAATTTACCAGGTGAAGTTAAGGCTGGATCGATTTGGGGTGCAGAGGCAACAATAGTATCGGTAGCATTAATAACTTGTAATAGAATTAATTCGGGATAAACTCGCTGTAGCAACTCCAGGCTGTGCTGTAATTATGATGAAGGCGCGTTAGCGTCCGCATTATTAGTAGCTAATTGACCGAGTTGAGATAAAACATTTAAATATTCGCGCTGGCGATCTGCCAAACCAGCTATCACCTCTTGAGCGGTATCTTTAAGTTCAACTTGAATTGTGTTGTGGATCTGTTGGAAAACCAAATTGCAATCTAAAACAACTAAAATTAGTGCAGGTAAAAAACAGGAAGTCGCACAAAGAGATAACAAAACCTGTCGCATGGATGGAGTATGCCTAACTTGAGAACGACTCACCCATCTAGAAATAGGTAAGTAATTAATCGTCAAGCTAGCGATAATAGAGTTAAAAATGCCATTGACAGACTGTTTCAACACCACTAACCAAGTTTGAGCCGAATCGACATGCAACAAGCGGGAATAAAACAGCCACACCAACGGAATACCTAATAGCAGCCAGTAAAAGACATCTAATAGCACTAAACTCTGTCTTTGGTTGCGCCACAGTAAACCAATAAATAATGCTTCGCCAATCAAAACGATCGCGGCGTAGGGATGATTCCAGAGAAAGAAAGTGTGTACGGAGGCGATCGCTGCGGCAATTGTTCCCCAGCGAATACCGAAAAAGCGCACTACTAATAAAACAGAAATACTACCAAACAAAAAATCTACGCCAAAAAAGAGCGGCAAGCTGAAATAATTACCTGCATACCCTGCCAATAGCAAAATCGCCATTGGCAACCACGAGCGTCTAGGAATTGGGGGTAGTAACATGGTTAACTTTTAGTTACTGCGGCTTTTTAGCATCGCCTCGTAGTAATTACGGGCAAAACCACTGTTGTTAGATTAGTCCAGTTCCGAAATTTTCAGGATGAGTAAAATTACTGATGAAAGCGATCGCGACCCAACTTGCAGCTATTGTCAGCCCAGAATCTGTCTTGGAATGGGAAGATATAGATGCGATGCGACAAGAACACATCAAGGGGGCGATCGCCTCCAGTATCGCACCTAGCTGCATTGTCTATCCCCAAACGACAGCCGAACTAGCAGCAGTCATGGCATATACCGACAGCAACAACTGGCGAATTTTAGTTTATGGTAGCGGTACAAAACTCAGCTGGGGAGGACTGGCAAAAAATATCCAGGTGCTTGTCAGTACCGCACGCCTAAACCGACTCATCCAACACGCTGTCGGAGATTTAACCGTAACTGTAGAAGCGGGGATGAAATTTGCCGATCTACAAGCAGTGTTAGCCCCTACAGGACAATTTCTTGCCCTCGACCCCACCGCACCAGAATCAGCTACAATCGGGGGCATTGTCGCCACGGCTGATACCAATTCACTCCGACAACGTTACGGCGGCGTGCGCGATCAACTACTAGGTATTTCCTTTGTCCGTGCTGATGGAGAAATTGCCAAAGCTGGGGGACGAGTCGTTAAAAACGTCGCTGGGTACGACTTAATGAAGCTATTTACAGGTTCTTACGGCACGCTAGGCGCGATCGCCCAGGTAACACTACGGGTTTACCCCCTACCACCCGCATCGGGGACGGTGACGCTGACAGGCACAGCTGAGGCGATCGCCCAAGCGACATCTAAAATCAGGAGTTCGGCGTTAACTCCCACCCAAGCCGACCTGCTATCTTCTCATCTAGTCACTACCATAGGAATAGGTCAAGGATTAGGATTAATGGTTCGCTTCCAAAGCCTGAGTGCTAGCGTCCGAGAACAAACCGCACGGCTAGTAGAAATGGGACAACAATTGGGATTGCAAAGCACCACCTACTCAGATGCGGACGAAGCTAACTTATGGCAACAATTACAAGTACAAATACGTTCTCCTCAACCAATGCAAGCAGTTACTTGCAAAATAGGAGTATTACCAGCAACTGCTGTTGCAACTTTGCTCTATTTAGATCGGATTGCGCCAGAATCGGCGATCGGTACAATCCATGTTGGTAGCGGTTTAGGAGTTATCAGATTTGACAATACTAATGTCAAGGCAAACACGGTTTTAAGTATGAGAACTCACTGCCAAAATCAAGGAGGTTATTTGTCTGTTTTAGAAGCCCCAGCAGTATTTAAGCAGCAGCTTGATGTCTGGGGTTATCGAGGCAATGCTTTAGATTTAATGCGACGCATCAAGCAACAGTTCGATCCAAAAAATGTTTTGAGTCCGCAAAGGTTTGTCGGCGAGATTTAATAAACATTAGTTAATTGTTGATAGTTAATTGTCGATCGCTGTCAACCATCAACTATCAACTATCAACCATCAACCACTATGCAAACTTCAGAAAATCCTTTAAATCATCATTTACTAGATCCAGAAACAGGGTCAATTAAGAATTTAAAAGGGTTCGATCCACAACATCCCCCCGATCCGAAACTCATCGATACCTGCGTTCACTGTGGCTTTTGCCTATCTACTTGTCCTAGTTATCGCGTCATTGGCAAAGAGATGGATTCGCCTAGAGGTCGAATCTACCTGATGGATGCAATTAACGAAGGCGAAATTGCCCTCAATGCCGCTACAGTGGAACACTTTGATTCTTGTTTGGGATGCCTTGCTTGCGTCACCACTTGTCCTTCAGGGGTGCAGTATGACAAATTAATTTCTGCGACTCGTCCCCAAGTAGAACGCAACTATCCTCGTAGTTTAGGCGATCGCCTCTACAGAAAGCTTATTTTCTCCTTCTTCCCCTATCCCCATCGCCTGCGGTGGATGCTAGTGCCTTTATTTTTGTATCAATTGTTAGGCGTGCAAAAACTCGTCCGCGCTACCAAAATCTTGAAATACATTTCTCCTAGATTGGCGGCGATGGAATCAATCTTACCCAAAATTACGCTGAAATCTTTTCGGGACGATTTGCCTACGGTAATTCCAGCACAGGGAGAAAAGCGCTATCGGGTAGGAGTAATTTTAGGTTGCGTTCAACGGCTATTTTTCTCCCCGATTAATGAAGCTACTGTCAGGGTATTAACAGCAAATGGCTGTGAAGTCGTTATTCCTAAATCTCAAGGCTGCTGTGCGGCGCTACCGCATCACCAGGGACAAGAAGAACAGGCGAAAGCACTAGCCAGACAGATGATAGATGCTTTTGCCGATACAGGCGTAGATGCGGTCATTATTAACGCTGCTGGCTGCGGTCATACTTTGAAAGAGTACGGACACTTATTGCAAGACGATCCAGAATATCGGGAAAAAGCACAAGCATTTGCAGCCAATGTCAAGGACGTACAGGAGTTTCTCGCTACTGTCGGCTTAACGACAAAACTTTCACCCCTATCTGAAAAACCTTTAACTTTGGTTTATCAGGATGCTTGTCATCTGTTGCACGGGCAAAAAATCAGCGTCCAACCCCGTCAGTTGTTGCGACAAATCCCAGGAGTGCAGTTGCGCGAACCAATCGACGCAGCTTTGTGTTGTGGCAGCGCTGGAGTTTACAATATGCTGCAACCAGATGTTGCCGATGAATTAGGTCAGCAAAAAGTTCAAAATTTATTAAATACAGGTGCGAATTTGATTGCATCTGCCAATCCTGGTTGTACGCTGCAAATTAGCAAGCATTTGAAATTACAAGAGAAAAAGATTTCTGTCATGCATCCGATGGAATTGTTAGATTTGGCAATCCGAGGCATACAGTTATCAGTGACCAGTGACTAGTGAAAGCGTGACTAGTGACTAGACTCAACTCTTGTCACTAGCTATTCACCAATGACAAATGACGAATGACAAATGACAATCTTCACAGAGATTGCGATCGCCTACCCAAGTTTGGATTAAACTGTATCCAAAACCAAGCGAATGTTGCGTATACCGCGATCGCAGCTACGATAACTTTTACTTTGTCCCATAACAGTTGTTTCTGCCACAGTTCTAGATTCAGGAAAAATGAACTGTAACCGTTGACGTTGATTCCACCGAATGGCGCGATCGCACCTACTAAGGAAATTAGAATTGAAACTGAGGCGATCGCGAGAAAAATTCCTCGCAGTAGTTTTGATTTTTGGATGGGTTCGAGAACGTGAGTTAACGGCACGCACGCTAATAACATAATTGAAGCGAACCATCTGACTCCATAACTATGACCGCTATAGTTATTGCTACGAAAAATATAAAACATTACGTAAGCTAGACAAATTGCAGCAATGAATAAATACTCTTTCTTATATTTAAAACCTGGTTGCATTATGGCTCTACTCCAACCATAAATTGCAAATAATAAAATTGGAGTATAGGATAGCAGCCCTCTACTACCAACAAGCATATGAAAAGCATAAATAGCGAGACTCTGTAAATCGTGTCCTACCAATCCTGAAAGATTACCTGCACCAAAATAAGAGCCTGGATAGTCCCATAATTTAGCATTCATTGCTGGAGGAATGATACTGCCAGAAGTATAAAGATTCAACCATACATACAGCAATATGACGGGAATACAAGCCAAAACGAAAGAAAGTTTAGCTCGATGACTCCGATCGAATAACAAAATAGAATACAACGGAATTAAGGCGAACATTGTAATATCAGTACTACCAGCAAAAGCAATAAAAAATCCGGCGATCGCGGCATTTCTTACTTCGTGTCGTCTGAGTAATAAAAAGTAAAAGCTGAAGAGTAAAAGACTGCCACTAAAAGCATGGTTGTTAAAAACAATTGAATATGGTAAAATTAGCGTTCCCGCCCCCGCAAGCAGCAGCACAATATTTGTCCACCACTCGTCAATCCGAAAAAATTTGAAAATCTCGTACAAGCAAACTAGTCCTAAGCTGGACATAACGCCCATGATTAGAACTGTTAATAGAAAGTAGGTTGCAGATTGATGCGTGGCAATAGTCAGACTAAAGACAGATTTTAGAAATAAATAAAATACCGAACTATACAAAGCCATAATTGGTGGCTTGTCAGAATAAAAATGATTTTGATAGAAATATTTATCGCCAGTCCAGATATAAGTAGAGCGATCGATACTAAAAGTGTGAAAGTCCACCAATGACTCAATCGTTGCCATTCTGGAAGCATCGTTCCAAGAATTGGTTTCTAATTTTGTTAATATTGCAACCAAAAATAAGAATGCAAAAAATATCTGCATTCTTTTCACAACAACTTTATTTAACATCATGAATCAATAATTTTGACTTTTTTATATGGCTTCTCGCTCTAGTAGCAAAGTCACGGGACCATCATTATCAATAAAAACATGCATCATCGCGCCAAACTCTCCCGTTTCTACTTTTAAACCACTGTCGCGTAGCTTTTCCACAAACAGATTGTATAGGTTTTTCGCTGCTTCTGGTGCAGCCGAGCGATCGAAGGAAGGGCGGCGACCTTTACGACAATCGCCATACAGAGTAAACTGACTGACAACTAAGAGTTCGCCATCGATTTCTGTGACGGATTTTTGCCAGCGATCGTTCCCTTCCTCTGCACCGAATAGACGCAATTCCAAACATTTACGCGCCATCCAGTCCAGTTCTGCTTCCGTATCAGTATTGGCAATTCCCACCAGCAAGTTTAAACCCCGTCCAATTTTGCCAATAGTTTGTTCGCCAACGGTGACGTAAGAAGATTTAACTCGCTGAATGATGACGCGCATAACAAGGGAATCGAGAGTAGAGAGCGATCGCCATATTACTATTGTTGTTTGCTTTGAGTCATTTGTCCGATTAACTCCAATACCCTTTGCTCGAATTCTTGAGGAGAGACTCGTCCTTTGGTCAGAAACTCCGTATGTCCTAGCTTGAGCCGATTTCGCTCCGAGTGGTCGAGGTCTTTGGCAGAATAGACGACTAAAGGAATACTGTAAAGGCGATCGTGTTGATGCAGCCACTCAACGACACCAAATCCATCCACTTGAGGCAGAATCAGATCGAGAATCAGTAGATCGGGTTTGATTTCTTGACTTAAACGAATTGCCTCGCGTCCATTTTTGGCAAGAAAAGTTTCAATATTATGACTTTTAAGCAGTGCAAGCAAAAGTTCGGCTAACTCGGCATCATCCTCAACCAGCAATACGCGGACTGGTCGAGCGCTTTTAGCTAGAGCTAGCTGGAGAGAGTCAAACAGCGAGTTTTCATCAACTGGCTTACTCACCCAAGCGCTCGAATTTTGACTGAGCGGACTCTGACTAGGAGCGCAAATACTACAAATGACGATGGGAATGTCTTTCGTATCCGATCGCTCTTTCAGCTTTGCCATTACCTCCCAGCCATTCATTTTTGGCATCAGCAAATCTAGTAAAATTGCATCAGGATGTAAGGTAGCAGCAGAGGCGATCGCTTCTTGTCCAGAATGCACGACGACCGTGCGATAGCTTTTATTCTCCAGCAAGGTTTGTAGTTCAGTCCCAACATGAGGATCGTCATCACAGATAAGTATGAGGGGAGAAGAGTCAGAAGTAAGGAGTGAGGGAAGATTTAAAGAGCTATCTGACTCGCGACTAGACTTAGCTTGCAAGACAGGCAGCGTAAAGTAAAAAGTACTGCCCTCACCCAGAACGCTTTCAACCCAAATGCGCCCGTCATGCTGTTGTACGATACTGCGGCAAATTGCCAACCCTAAACCAGTCCCATCATGCTTGCGAGAATCTGTTGAGTCAACTTGTTGTAATCGTTCAAATATACTATCAAGCTTATCAGCTGGAATACCGCGTCCGGTGTCTTGCACTTGGAATATAACGTTGGTAGTTGGTGAGAAAGTGGTGAGTGGGATTTTTTCTCCCTCAGCTTCCTCAGCTCCCTGGGCTCCCTCAGCTCTCTTCTCCCTGCTCCCTAATTCCACACTCAACCAAACAGTACTACCACTAGGCGAGAATTTAATCGCGTTAGAAAGTAGATTGGTGAGAGTTTGAACGATGCGGTCTGGATCTGCCCATACCTGAATCGGTAGGCTAGAGACAGATAAGGTAATCCCAGCTTTGTCGGCGAGAGGCTGCATCACGTTCACTGCTTCAGTTATCAACTCGGTAACATCGCAGCTTTCTTTTTCCATCTTCACCTTACCCGACTCGATCCGCTCGATATCGAGAATGTCGTTGATCAGGCGCACCAAGCGTTCGGTGCTATCGGTGGCAATTTGCAATAAGCGTTGTCCCTGCGGTGAGTCTGGCTGGAGTAAACCACTAGCAAGCATCCCTAAAGAACCGTGAATCGAAGTCAAAGGCGTGCGGAGTTCGTGGCTGACAACGGAAATAAACTCATCTTTCATCCGCTCGATTTGCTTGCGATCGCTCACATCATGCAAGTAAACCGTATATACTGTTTCTCCTCCCAAATTTAACTTGGAGATACTCGCCTCGGCAGGAAATTCAGTCCCATCCTTGCGACAACCGTAAATTTCGCGTCGTTCTCCCATCCGGCGAGCTAAATTTGGGGATTGACCGAATTCATCTACGTGCTGACGATGTGCTGCGGCAAAACGCTTTGGTAGCAACAAGTCAAGCGGTTGTCCGATCGCTTCTGCTGCTGAGTAGCCGAATATTCTCTCGGCTCCAGAGTTAAACAAGGTGATGCGTTGATTGCTATCGATTGAAATAATCGCGTCATCGGCTATTGCGACGATTCCGGCAAATAAGGCTTGAGAATTTTGCAATGCTGCTTGGGTGCGCTGGCGCTCGTTTAACTCTGACTGGAGTTGCTCGTTCAGCTTGAAGCGATTTTTGCTTTCGACATTGTTCGTTGCTCTGACTTGGTTAATCCGGTGTAGTAGTTTCATCCGCTCTAAGCGATTGACGATCCGAGTTACGAGTTCGGAACCTACAATCGGCTTACTCACAAAATCATCTGCACCAGCACTAAAAACCCGATCTACAATGTCGGCATCGTGATGGACTGTCAAAAATAAAATTGGTAGATCGCTCCAGCGCGGCTCGTTACGTACCACCTGGCATAGGTCGATGCCATTGACATAGGGCATTTCCACATCTAGTATCAACAGATCCGGTGCAGTGGCTTCTAAAGTTTCCCAGAACCGACGCGGATCTTCTAAAGTTGTCACTTTCAATCCCCAAGGATTGAGCAATGCTGGTAACACTGCGAGGATTTTTGGATCGTCGTCCACAACGAGTAGATGAGCTTCTGCATTGGGTACATTTTCTAATGCTTGCGCCACTGCTTGTGGCTTACCTGCTTCTTCTTCCTGCTCAATTTCTTGACGCAGAGCCAATACTAAACGGCAAAAATTTGTTGCTTCAGATTGCAAGAGTGCGCGATCGCCTTTTAGCATCTGCTCAATTTCTTTCGCCAGTTTCGATCCTTGCGCCAAGCCGAAAGTTCCTAACGATCCTGCTAGGGTATGCGCTTCTTTTCGTGCTGATTCGAGCAGTTCTGGAGACAAGGTATTATTTGCGCTGACAGCAGCAGATGCTTGCTCCAACACACCGATCTGTTCTGCAATCCTAGGCTTAAATTTATGCCAAATTCCTACAACTGCCGATAGTGTTGTTTGTTGGGTGGTGCGCGGGGAGAATTCGGAATTCGGAATTAATTGTGAATTGTGAATTGTGACTTGTCTTGCTCCCCTGCTCCTCTGCCCCCCTGCTCCCAGCTCGTCCCTGCTCCCTGCTCCCTTGTCCTCCAAAGGCTTGAGACGATATCCAATGCCGTAGACAGTTTCAAGCAGATCGCTATTAGCTCCTGCGGCTTTGAGTTTTTGCCGCAATCCCTTAATATGAGTTCGCACGGCTTCTTCGCTGGGAAGGTCTTCATAAGACCAGAGATGTTCCAAGATCGTGCCACAACTAAAAACGCGGCGACTGTTACGTAAAAACAGCTCCAAAAGTGCGTATTCCTTGGGAGTTAATGATAAATGCTTTTGACGATAGGTTGCCTCACAACTACTGGGGTCTAATTGCAAGTCACCCCACTGTAGTACTGGTTGAGCAACTAAGCCGCTACGACGCAATAGCGCTCTGATCCGAGCAACTAATTCTTCTTCGTCAAAAGGTTTAATTAAGTAATCATCTGCACCCGCATCTAGTCCAACCGCTTTATCGTGGCTGCTATCTCGACCAGTTAACAATAAAATTGGCGTTGACAAACCTTTAGCTCTGATTTGACGGCAAAGACTAATGCCATCCAGTTTAGGTATGACGACATCCAGTAGGATTAAGTCGTAGTCGAAAGCTTGGACTAAATCCCAAGCAGCAAGACCATCGACAGCAATCTCAACTGCATAGTTGCGATCGGTGAGGACGGCAGTTAGCGCATGGGCGACTAATTCGTCATCTTCTACAACTAAGATTTTCATTGCTAACTAGCTTTTCCCTGGCGATAGAAGATAGCAATTAACGAGCAAAGTACAGAGGAAATGCGCAATTGTCAATTGCTAATCTTTTATCTTACCGATACTTCACGTTCAGCCGACTGTAGTTTCTCTGCTGGCTGTACTGGGGACTGTACCGTTAAGACAGAACAAGAAGCGTGATGCAAGACGTAATTGCTAACACTACCCATAAAAAATTCAGATAAACCTCTGCGTCCCCTGCGTCCGGTGACAATTAAATCTGCCTTCCAAGCCAAAGCAAAATCGCAAATCAGCCGCCCAGGACTACCCGATAATTGCCGAAATTCCACATTGACCCCAGCAGCCATTGCTTCTTGATGGCGCGATCGCAACATGTCCAGACCTTGTTTTGTAAACGCTTCTCGCTGCTGTTGGTACAATTCCATATTTTTTTCATACACCGATGGATAGTATTCCAAGCTAGGTAAAATCGGTGTAGGGCTGCCGAGTTCTTCTTCCGATACTACGTGCAACAACAACAGGCTGGCGTTGTTTGCCTTAGCTAAAGACAAAGCTGTATCAAACACCTGTTTGCTACTTTTTGACGTATCTACTGCAACCAAAATTTTCTGGAACATAACAACCGCCTTTGCAATTCGTAATTCGTAATTATTTATGAATCGAGTCAATGTTCAATATATAAAAATAATTTGAGGAAATTGTGAGGAATCGGCGATTGGTTATCAATATGTCGTGTTTAGAGGCAAGGTAACAGGGGGACATTATGGGGAATAGGTAGAGAAGCGCTATAGTGCTTCTCTACAAAAATTACTTCCCAACCTTAGAAGTGTCATTAGTATCGAGGTGCGATCGCAAAACAGGAGGAGTATGCACCCAGACAGCTTGTTGCGGTACGGGAATAGCAATATCGGCGAGATCGAAAGCCTTTTTCAATCGACGGCGATATTCTCTGGCTACATCCCATTGTTTGAGGGGTTGGGTTTTAATCCAAACCCGAATAATTAAACCGCGATCGCCAAAATTATCAACTCCTAGTACTTCTGGTCTTTCTAGAATTTGATCTCGCCACTGGGGATCTCGATCCATTTCTACACCCACCTCCTCAATTAAAAATAATGCTTGGTCGAGGTTGGCATTGTAAGCAACGGGTATACTTAAATCGGCACGCGACCACCGACTAGAAAGGTTTGCCACAATTTTAATTTCACTATTGGGAATAGTAATTAGTCTACCTTCGGCATCGCGTAACTGAGTGATTCGCAGATTGAGATTTTCTACCAAACCGCCAAAAATACCGACGTTAATTACGTCACCTACGGCGTACTGGTCTTCTAAAATAATCAAAAAGCCGTTGAGCGCGTCTTTGATTATGCTTTGGGAAGCTAGAGATATCGCTACACCTAATAGCCCCGCACCAGCCAGGACGGGAACTAAGTCTACACCCAAAGTAGAAAGGGTAAGGAGTACGCCCAAAGCAGCAATACTAATGGTAGTCACGCTTTTAGCAACACTAGAAATTGTCATTACCCGCAGTTGTAAGCGCACGTAGTCTTGAGCGCCTAATAAAGCATTATTTGCCAATGCATGAGTAAAGCGATCGATCGCCACATAGCTAGCGCGAGTGGCGACATAGGCTCCAATTGAAACCAGCCCAATCACCGCAGGAACTCTAATGACTGGAATTTGCAATAACGCCAAAATCCAAACTGGAATAAACCGCGTGTAAGGAAACAACCCTAAAATTACTAACGTTCCGCCAACCCATACGCCAGTTTGAGATAGTTGAAATATTCTTCGTCTGACTTCCCGTAAGTTAGTTTGCTGTTGCTGCGTTAATTGTGTCGTGACTGACTCTGAGGGATCTGTGGGAGTCGTCGGAATCGGTATGACTCGATCTAAACGATCGCGCCAACGGCGAATTCCCCAGCTAGCCACTACGATCCCCACAAAAATTCCAGTGGCGATCGCACCTCGGCGGATCAAAACTGGAGGTTTTCGTTCCTCTTTTGCTGCTTTCAGCTCTTGTGGCAGAGATTGTACTAATTTGCGTGCCAAATTTTGCACGCTTGTTTCTCCTTGAACCTCAGCATCTAAATCGGTAGGAGTGAAGAGATACTGCTGATTAATCGAAATAGTTGGCAGAGTTTGAGATACACCCGTCGGGCTATTGGCATCCGTAATCGTTTGGCGTTGAGATCTGACTTCCGGTTCCTCCTCAGAATCGCTTGCAAAGTAATCTTCGCTGATTCTTTCTAAGTTTGACTGCACCTCATTTACCCGCTTGGCTAACTCCTCCCTAGAAGATGCCGTAACCTGAAACAAACGGCGACCATCTAAGGTAATCCAGTCAGTATAGATCTGTCTTTGAGGATTATTGCGATCGCGAGTTGGTTGGTAAGCAGATAGAAAATTGTCTATTCCTGGGAGATCGAATGAATGTAAACCTGGAATAGGTAACGATTGCTGTAAATTAGCTGGTTGTGTCGGCTTGGCTAGAGTGGGGGCAATAACTAAAGCATTCAGCACGATTGAACCCAAAATGCCACAAGTGAAACACATGACTAGCCGTCGTCTGCTTTTTGGTTTAGCGATCGCCTGAATTTGAGAGCGCACTTCCACACCTCCTACTTTTCACATTTATACACATTACTACTTGTCATTTGTCATTTGTCATTTGTTAAGAGGCGAGAGGCACTTTTGTTTTTCTCCGCGACTCTCCCTCAGCTCCCGACTCCCGATTAAAAAAACATAAAGTTTGTTCGCTAAAGTATGAAATAAGTGTAAATTTTGCGCGTAACAGCTATTGATGGGTTGACAGCTGTTAGATGGTCTTCATAGTCTGGACTGGTATTTGTGCAGGGGATATGCGTGCTGTACCTAATGTTCAGTGAATAATTCCCCTTCTAGAAAAATGCAGTTAAGCTAAGTAAGACCACCTAAATTAACTCTTTAGGAATTAACTACATGACGGTTGCTCTCGATAAACTAAAGTACGAAATCAAAGATCCTGCTCTAGCAACCTTAGGTAAGCAGCGGATTGAATGGGCTGGGCGCGAGATGCCAGTGTTACGGCAGATCCGCGATCGCTTTGCCCAAGAAAAGCCTTTTGCCGGAATTCGCTTGGTCGCTTGTTGTCATGTCACTACAGAAACAGCACACTTGGCGATCGCCCTCAAAGCTGGTGGTGCAGATGCCGTTTTAATTGCTAGCAACCCCCTGTCTACTCAAGATGATGTAGCAGCTAGCTTAGTTGTAGATCATGGCATTCCTGTCTTTGCCATCAAAGGGGAAGACAACGCCACGTATAACAAACACGTCCAAATCGCCCTCGATCATCGCCCCAACATTATCATCGATGATGGCAGTGACGTAGTTGCAACTTTAATCCAAGAGCGGCAAAACCAAATCGCTGATTTAATCGGTACAACCGAAGAAACCACTACGGGTATCGTTCGCTTGCAAGCGATGTTAAAGGATGGCGTACTGACATTCCCAGCGGTGAATGTTAACGATGCCGATACTAAGCATTTCTTTGATAATCGTTATGGTACGGGTCAATCTACCCTAGATGGGATCGTTCGCGCTACCAATATTCTGCTAGCTGGCAAAACTTTAGTTGTTGCTGGTTACGGTTGGTGCGGTAAGGGTACGGCACTACGGGCGCGTGGCATGGGTGCTAATGTCATCGTGACCGAAATCGACCCAATCAAGGCAATTGAAGCAGTAATGGATGGTTTCCGCGTCCTCCCAATGGCAGAAGCTGCACCTCAAGGAGATATCTTCATTACAGTTACAGGTAACAAGCACGTTATTCGTAGCGAGCATTTCGACGTAATGAAAGACGGCGCGATCGTTTGTAACTCCGGTCACTTTGATATTGAAATTGACCTCAAGTCTTTAAAATCTAAAGCAGCAGAAGTCAAAAACGTTCGTCCGTTCACCGAACAATACAAACTCAATAGCGGCAAATCAGTTGTCGTCATCGGTGAAGGCAGACTTGTAAACTTGGCAGCAGCAGAAGGACACCCCAGTGCTGTCATGGATATGAGCTTTGCTAACCAAGCTATGGCTTGCGAATATCTGGTGAAAAACAAGGGTAAACTCGCTCCTGGCTTACATTCCATCCCAGTTGAAGTTGACCAAGAAATTGCTCGTTTGAAACTGCAAGCAATGGGTATCAGCGTTGATACTCTCACACCAGAACAAGTTGAATACATCAATTCTTGGACTTCTGGAACATAATCGATCTGAGATTCTCTTAGGGATCTAGATGTAGGGTGGGCATTGCCCACCCTATTGCATATTCAACGTTCTTGTCGAGGCAGTTCAATGACTGAATGGATTGTAAATATCATGACTTCCCTTGGTTATTTGGGAATCGGATTGTTGATGTTTTTAGAAAACCTTTTTCCCCCCATTCCTTCAGAATTGATCATGCCATTGGCGGGTTTTACAGCAGCACAAGGTAAGTTGAATATTGTAGGGGCGATCGCGGCAGGTGTAATAGGAACTATCATTGGAGCGTTACCTTGGTACTATGCAGGTAAATTCTTAGGCGAAGAACGATTAAGGGATTGGGCAGATAAATACGGGAAATGGATAACTATCACTGGTAAAGATATTGACAGGTCGAAACACTGGTTTGACAGACACGGAGTTAAAGCCGTACTTCTATGTCGCATGGTTCCTGGGGTACGCACTTTGATTTCCCTGCCTGCCGGAATCGGTGATATGCATGTAGTACCGTTCCTGATCTACTCAACTGTCGGAACGATATTGTGGGTAGGACTTTTAACTGCTGCTGGATACGTTTTGGGAGATCACTACCAAATAGTAGAGGAATACCTCGCACCTGTTTCTAAAATTGTACTTGCAGCTCTAGTTATTGGTTTAATAATAGTGATTATTAGACGGAGACAGCGGCGGTAAAATATATTAATGTTTGCGCCATAGTAGGGTGCGTTAATAACGCACCCTACAGATAATGTAAAGAATATCTGATTTGTGCGATCGCAACTTTGAAAACTCGTTCTTACTATTGGCAGCTAATACCGTACATTCGTCCCCAATGGCAAAATCTCGCTAAAGGTGGCGTAGGAATTTTCGGCTTTGTCATCGCTACGTTAGCCTTAATTCATTTAGCTGGAAGATTGACTACACCGTTTGGACAAGGTAATGTCGTTGCGATCGCTCAACTTTCTAGTTTATGCGCTGCCGTTTTTCTAATTAGAGGAATTGCTCAAGCAATCCAAGATATTTATATGGCGAAAGCAGCTTTAAAAGTTGCTTTTTACCTGCGCAAAAACGTTTACAGCCATCTACAAAAACTTAACCTCAGCTATTTTGAAACTGCAAAAGCTGGCGATTTATCTTATCGACTGACTGAAGATATCGATCGCATTGGAGAAATCGTAAACAAGATTTTTCACGATTTTATTCCTTGTCTTTTGCAGTTGGTGGCAATTCCAATTTACATGTTATATCTAAATTGGCGGCTGACAATCGCAATTATTTTAGTCGTACCATTAATCGGTATTTTAATTACTTGGTTCGGCGAACGAGTTAGAAAATTTTCGCTCAAGAGTCAAAATCGTATTTCAGATTTATCAGCAATTTTAACTGAAGTTTTTAGTGGTATTCGGATTATTCAAGCTTTTGCAGCAGAAGAAAGAGAAATTGCTCGATTCAGCCACGAAGCCGAACGGACTTTACAAGCTAAATATTCTACAGAACGACTCAAAGCCATTCAAATTCCAGTAGTGGGATTTCTGCAAGCAGTGAGTTTTCTATTTGTCCTGTTGTTTGCAGCATGGCAAATCTCTCAAAATAATTTGACTGTAGCCGGATTTTTCAGCTATTTAACAGCAGCAGTTTCGATTATAGATCCTATTAGTCATACAACTAATAATTATAACGAGTTTAAACAAGCAGAAGCTTCGGTCGATCGCATATTTGAATTATTAGCAATTCAACCCACAGTAGAAGAAAAACCTCAGGCGATCGCTCTGCCTTTAGTTAGCGGTAAAGTAGAATATCGTCAGATCGGTTTTGCCTATAAACTCGGTCAACCAGTACTAGAAAACCTAAATTTAATTGCGCACCCAGGCGAAAGAATTGCTTTAGTTGGTGCTTCTGGGGCGGGAAAAACAACTTTAGTTAACTTACTCCCACGCTTCTACGATCCGCAGTCGGGAGAAATTTTAATTGATGGTATTGATATTCGTGACGTGCAATTGAAAAGTCTGCGACGACAAATAGGAATTGTGCCTCAAGAAACAGTTTTATTTTCAGGTGCGATCGCTGAAAATATCGCTTTTGGACAAGCTAACTATAATTTAAAAGATGTAGAAACAGCCGCCAAAATTGCCAATGCTCATCAATTTATTATGCAATTACCTGATGGTTATTACACCCAAGTAGGAGAAAGAGGCGTAAATTTATCAGGAGGACAAAGACAAAGAATTGCGATCGCTCGTGCCGTTTTACTCGATCCGCGTATTCTGATATTAGATGAAGCTACTTCTGCTTTAGACTCAGAATCAGAGGCTTTAGTACAGGAAGCTTTGGAACGGTTGATGCAAAATCGCACCGTATTTATTATTGCCCATCGCTTAACTACTGTACGTCGTAGCGATCGCATTTTGGTAATGGAAAAAGGACAAATTGTCGAATCGGGTACGCATGAGGAGTTGTTGGTATTAGAGGGACGTTATGCGCGGTTTTACGCGCAGCAGTTTAGTTAAACTGCTAATATATATCGCAGAGTAGGGGCGCACAGCTGTGCGCCCCTACAGAGTCTACTGTAATGGATGAGAGAAATGAAAATAATTGGTTTCTTGCTAATCTTGGGAAAGAAAATCAGTCACAAGTTTTATAATTTTTTTGCAAGTAGAAGTAAAAGTCCTTGACAAAATTTACTTATATTATTGTTCATTTTTTTAGCTTTGTGTAGTAATTATCAGGCATATTCAAGTAGATTCATTTTTGAAGTAGAATTTTTAAATCTAATTGTACTGAATTTTGCATTTTTAATCCTAATATTTTTATTTATTAATAGCTTTTTGTTTAAAAACAAGTGGATAAAAGGTTTGAGCATATTGACATTCTTTTTTCTTAGCATAATTACTCTTATAGTATATTCAGCTTTTGTCCTACCTGGAATTGTATTTGGCGATGGGAGACTTGTACGTAAATTTCAAGAGTCAAAAGACAATATTATTAGCGTGTATGAGTATACAACTTATGGTTTTCACGATAACGGAAATATTTGTAGAGCTTGGGTGAGACACAAAAGAGTATTCCCTGGAATTCTTAGGAAAGAATTAATCCACGAGTGTTACAATTAGTGAAATAACCTAGCATTTTATTGATTTTTTAGCGTGACAATTTTTTATTACTCATACGCTCTTGCAAGCGGCTAATAACTTCAGAAGTTAAACTTTCTTCTGGCTCAACAAATTCTCGTTCAGCTATTATTACCTCAATCTCAGCAGGCGAAGCTTGTCCTAAATTCTGTAATAGAGTATTAAAAGATTCTTTTTGGCGATCGCGTGTTGTTTCAGGTAGAGTATCAACCGTGTAAGCTGATGTTGCTTGACGAGTCAAAGCATACACGATGTACTGATTTAAAGAGACACCTTCGCTTTCGGCTAAGCGCACTAACTGGTGATGCAACGTTTCTGGTAGACGTACTGTTAATCTACTCATGTTTAACTAACTTCTGACTTCTGACTCCTGTTCAAAGCGTTTCCAAATAACTGAGCAAATCTGCCATTTCCTTTTCGCTAGGCTGAAATTTTGGCATTGGTGGTGTATCCCCACTAATCACCTGATGGATTAAACCGTAGCCAGATTTCCGTTTAGAAACTCCTTGCAGGCTGGGACCAACATTACCTTCTGCCTGAAAACCATGACAACCAGCACAGTTCATCTGGAAGATCGCATTGCCTTGAATCGGATCGCCAGATAAAGATAAAACACCCTTAATATAGGGATCGGCGGGACTGAGCAAGTAAGCACCCACAATCGCTATGGCGATCGCCAATAATAGCGCTAGAGCGATCGTTGCGAACCGCTGGAGCGAATTTTGACTGAGGACGTGCTGGTTATCCAAAAGGTTTCACTAAAAGTCAAATTGACAAATCTTTTCTATATCCTACACATAGCTTAAAAGTTCTTGACCTTATCGGCAAGCAAATAGCGCTAATTTATACCCATTAAATTTTTGTTAAAATCGACTAGCATTCAGTCAGCTAAAGAGTTTTAAGTCAGCCCTCTACATACAAGTAAACAGAGGTATGATTAAAGACGTGCAGAAAAACTTAATCTAAGCAAACATATTACTACATCTGACATTCAGGAGATTTGACGTGGTTGAACCCTTACTCGATGGCATGGTACTAGGTCTAATTTTTGTTACCCTGGCAGGGCTGTTTTTCAAAGCTTACGAGCAATTCAAGCGCGGTAAAAAGCTGGGGATTGACTAAGAACGTTTCAGGAGACAAGGGAGACAAGGGAGACAAGGAGGAGAGTACTACTATCTTTCTCATTTTTCTTCCGACTCCCGACTCCCAACTCCCGACTCCCTAGTATAGAAAGCTAAAGTTGTGTTACCGTAAACTTTTTGACGACAGATTTCTAAACCAGGTAAGGCTTGGGGTTGCCAAAGAACAGGATCGCACTCTACAGCGAGTTCTCCCTCTGGATGCAATAGTTGATATTGGGCGATCGCCTCTAATATTGGCTGATACAATCCACTGGCATAGGGTGGATCGAAGTAGATGCGATCGAATTGCTGTCCGGCTAGAGTTCTCAACCGCTTCAATACGTCACCGCGTAATACTTGAAACTGTTGTTCTGGTTTGGCTATTTTCTGCCAGTTTTGTTGAATAATGCTGCAAGCACGGCTGGATTGTTCGATCCCGACTACATAATTAGCGCCTCTACATAATGCTTCCGCACCCATCGATCCAGTTCCAGCACAGAGATCTAACCAGCGGCAATCGGTAATTTTTCCCTGCCAAATATTGAAAACAGCCTCCCGCACTCTACCACTAGTAGGGCGAGTATCTCTACCTGGGAGGGATTTTAATTGGCGATTACCAGAGATTCTGAGACTCATTGGAAGTGAGTGGGGCTTTGGTAATGGGTAATGGGTAATTGTGAATTGTGAATTGTGAATTGTGAATTGTGAATTGAATTAACTCCCGACTATACAAGAACTGTTTCCCTTACCTGCGCCACGAAGTTAGATAAAATTTGCAAGCCTGATGTAGAAGACTTTTCGGGGTGAAATTGGACAGCTACGAGATTATCTTGGGCGATCGCAGCTGTGATGATTTGGCTGCCATGAGTGACTGTAGCGGCGCGAACTTCAGAATTGACGGGATCGACGTAGTAGGAATGAACGAAATAAACCCAAGGATTAGGTTGCAACTTTTGCCATAACGTGCATTCGGGTTGAGTAAATTGCAATTGGTTCCAACCCATGTGGGGAATTGTAATTCCTGGTTCGGAGGTGAAGCGGCGGACAGTACCAGCAATAATTCCCAACCCTGGCTCTTTACCTTCTTCGCTGCTTTCAAATAAAATTTGCAAACCAAGGCAGATTCCTAAAAAAGGTATCCCACTGGCGATCGCCTGTTTGATGGGTGCTTCCAAACCCCGCGATCGCAAATGTTGCACGGCTGGATCGAATGAGCCGACTCCTGGCAGGACGATCGCATCTGCTTGTAGTATTTCTCGAGCGGAATCCGTAATTCTTGGGGTTGCGCCTGCATTTTCTAGTCCTTTACAGGCAGAGTGCAAGTTTCCCATGTCATAATCTACAACTGCGATCGTTGCCATATTTCATCCTCATTCCGGCACTCTCTTATTCTATTTCAAAGTGAGTAGTAGGTAGCGAGTGGGAAAGCAAGTCATGTATGATGCGGCGATCGCCGTGCTGAGGCTGTTGGTCAATGAGTGTACAATTTTTCCTACCTTTACCAAGACTAAACTCATCTTTGGAGTTAGACATTCTTTGATGGCAAAAAAAATTCTGCTAACTTCCTTTACAACCTGGCTACCCCATCACACAACGAATTCTTCTGACGACCTATTAGAAAAAATATCTCAACTTAACTATACATTTGTTGTTCTCAACTTTTTGCGCCAGTTGCCTGTCAACATTCGACTTGCCAGCAATATAGTGATGAAAAAAGCTTGGGTTTTAGAACCTAATTTAATTATTTGTTGCGGTATGGCAGAACGCCGACAGCATTTGACTATTGAATCTAATGCAACTTGTAATGGTAGGATTTTACAGACAAATATCGATTTAGAAAAGTTAGTACAGGAAAATGAGAGAGTAAAAATTAGTTACGATGCAGGTAAGTTTGTTTGCGAAGGACTCTATTATTCAGTTTTAGAATGGATTGTTCGTCATCAATTATCGACAAGTTGTATTTTTATCCACGTACCTATCTTGACAGAGCAAAATTTCGATTTAGTTGTGAATGATTTTGAATTCATTTTGCAAAAACTTGGCAACTATTAGATGAAACCAGCATTCAAATATGTCTTGTGGAGTTTTGGAGTAATTAGTTTAGGTATTGTTGGCTATGTTAGCTTTACCTTATGGCGAGTCTTGAGTATTGGCACGGCTTATCAAGCAAAACAATTTTGTTCGGGTGTGTTTGTCTCTCAACGCACTCCAGAGTCTATTTTCAATCGAGATGTCTTGGCTGAGATTGCGGGTTTATCAACTTTGGAACAGTCAATTGTCAAGTCAATTCAAGTAAATATCGATCGCCCGCAGCAATCTGTCACTGCAAGTATTTTGGGCTTGGCAAAACACCAAGCGATTTTTCGTCCTGGGCTTGGTTGTACTTTGGTTATCGATCGCTCTGTACAAGAGTTGCGATCGCAGGCTCAGCAACTCAACTTAACTCCACAACAAGATCGACGTTGGTTGACAGAAAAGACAAACCAACTTCCACCTGAAATTAACCAAAAACAACTTACAGCAGCTATGGACTGGATTTTCAGTTCCCAGCATGACTCTAGAGCTGTTGTCATTGTCTACAAAGGTCAGATTGTGGCAGAACGCTACGTATCAGGGTTTTCAGCTCAAATGCCTTTGCTAGGGTGGTCGATGACTAAGAGCGTGATGAATTCACTGATAGGCATTTTAGTCAAGGAGGGTAAGCTGTCGCTAACCGACAAAAATCTCATGCCAGAGTGGAATCATCCAGGCGATCGCCGCAGCCAAATTACGCTAGATTCGATGCTCCGCATGAGTAGCGGTTTGAAGTTTGATGAGAATGAGGGCAATCCTTTGGGTAATCTAATTCAAATGCTATTCGGTCAGAGTAACGTAGCTGCTTACGCTGCAAGTCAACCTCTGGAAGCCGATCCAGGTAGTAAATGGCAGTATGCCAGCGGTACATCCAACATTCTCTCTCGGATTGTGCGCCGCGCGATCGGCGATCGCGATGCCGATTATCTCACATTTCCCCGTCGCGCTCTATTCAATCCTCTGGGGATGTCTAGTGCAGTTATCGAACCGGATGCATCGGGAACCTTTATCGGTTCTGCTTTCATGTATGCTACGGCAAGGGATTGGGCGCGGTTTGGTTTGCTTTATTTACAAGATGGCATGTGGGAAGGGCAACGCATTCTACCCGAAGGCTGGGTGAAGTACAGTCGCACGCCAACTCCAGCAGCACCCAAGAAAAATTATGGCGCTCATTTTTGGTTAATGAATGTTTCTACACCCTCTGGACACAGCAAAATTATGACCGCTCAAGGATTTCAAGATCAGTACACTGCTATTATTCCTTCACACCAACTCGTTATCGTTCATCTTGGTAGGAATAAAAACAGAACGCGCCAACAATTTATTCCTCGCGTTTTAGCGGCTTTTGCTAATTAATTTGGATGGGTTTACAGGAAATATTTGTTGGAGTCAAAGATGCTTCGTGAAACCGCCTCTACAACTTTTGACTTTTAACTTTTGACTTGCTTATGCTGCCTTTGTTGCCAATTTTCCCCATTGCTCAAACCACTCCCCCACCACAAGAAATCGTACAACCGCGAATTGTGCGTCCTTTAGCTGGCAGTTTGGATGCAGTGCCAGTATTTAATAGTAATAGTCCCGAAAAAGTACAGGCAGAAGGAATCTTACTTTCCACTTTTCCGCCTGGTGGGAAAAAATCTAAATCCGCTCATCTGAATTTTCCTTTTAGGGGTAGATTCGATCTGTTTGCTCATCACGTTTTTCAACCGACTACACCGGACGATCTGCGATCGCTCTATTTAGGAGTCATATTACACAATCCTGGCAAGCGATCGATCCGTGTAGATATTTTGCAAGCAGCCAGTTATCTCAGCCAACCGGATGCACCATTTGCAGAATTACCACCTGTAACTGAAAATAACTTGGGTACGATATTTGCAGGACCAGGCGATCGCGTCATGAATGAGATTTTGCGCGGACAGCGACAGTCGAGTTTTCCGCCGCAACTGATTATTCCCCCCGGACAAAGCCAGATGTTAGTTAACTTGCCAATTCCAGTACAAGGTTTAGAACCGCCGATTAACGGACGGTCTACATTCATGCGCTTGCGGAGTAGTGGAACGGTATATGCTGCAAGTTTGGCAATGTACGCGCCGACCGATGCTAGCGGACAAGAGCGATCGCCTACTCTAGAAGAATGGCAGCAAATCTTAGAGCGTGGGAATTTAGCTGGACCCCGCGATAAAACTCCTACACCACCAGAACAAACGAGCGGTAAAGTTGTTTACGGTCGCGTGGCGGGAGTGGCGCAGGGTTCTCAATGGCGATCGCAATTGGTTGATAGTTCGGGTGCTTCTTCTTTAAGTATCCCGTCGCCAGGTGAAGCTTTTTCCTATGGTTTGAGTATGTTGAACCAAGGGACGTTGGGAACGAGTCAAATTCAAAGTGCGCCGATGCTGATTCGTTACCCAGATACAGCTTATCGCGCTCACGGTAACTATGGGATTCAATATAGTCTGAGTTTGCCACTACAAAACAATAGCGATCGCGATCGAACTGTCACCGTATCTCTAGAAACACCCCTGAAGGAAGACAAACTCAGTCAAGGCGGATTGCGTTTCTTTAGTTCGCCAGCAAAGCAAGTCTTCTTTCGCGGTACGGTAAGGTTGCGTTATAACGACGACCAAAACTTACCTCGGACGAAGTACGTGCATTTGGTTCAGACGAGGGGACAGCAGGGAGAACCATTAGTAACTTTACAGATGAAACCGGGCGATCGCCGTTTGGTACGATTAGACTTTCTTTACCCGCCAGATGCAACCCCTCCGCAGGTTTTAACAATTGGTACAAAATAGAGACATTACATAATTGTAGAGACGTTACATGTAACGTCTCTACACATGCCATAGATGCAAACGAGATTTGCAATCTTATTTTTTTAAACCAAAACCCGTCTTCTTCTTACTTCCACCCTTGTTTTTAGAACTAGATTTATTCACCTCTACAAAAGCTTCTTCAAATAAGTTGTGTAGATGAATAGGAACGCTAGCAATTTCCGGCAATTCGGGTTCTATCGGTTTATTGTATTCTTGCAATAGCAGTTCTAAGTCGCTGTCAAGTTTGAGCTGAGGGCGTTCTAAGATCGTTTGCAATACTTTTTCTAATTGCTTGGGGTATTGTCGTGCTAATTTCTGCCAGATAAAAGTGTTGATAGTAGCATTTTCTAAATAATACTTAACTAATTTTTCCGCACCTTCTTGCGATCGCCAGTCCTCAGCTTCTAACAACTCTACGAACTTAGTATATGTAGGTAGAAACATTTGTCCCCAGCGAGGATGAGAAATCGCCGTCACCTGTTCGGCTTTTTTCAGATCTGCTGGTAATTCTACTTTTGGTGCTACCATTTTAGTCTTGCTTTTATCAGTAAGAATCTGAGAAATTGCTTGCGAGTCTGCGCCTACTTCCTTGGCGGCTGCTGCGATTTCCTCATCTCCTACTCCCGCTTCTTCAGCCAGTTCTGATAAGCTTTTAGATTCGTCAACTCCGGCTGCTTTGAGGCGTTGTTGAGTTAGTATTTCTTGAAATTCAGCGACTTTTTTATTAAGTTGATAACCAGGCATCGTCACTTCTTCATTTCCAAAGAAATCTATAAATTCTTGATGATAGTTAGCCACAGATTGCCAAGCTTCTGCTAATAAATCTGGAGCATCGCTGTAAAGATGTTTTCTATAGTTGTCTTTAAAATTACCAATTGCTACGGCAAGTTTGGGTTTGCCTAATTTACCCATCAGCGTGTAAGCACAAGAAAATGTCCAATAATCATCGGTGACGGGTGCGATGCGAGTCAGTAAGATTTCTCCCTCTTTCCACCGAGACATTTCTTGTAATGTTTTCTCGTCGTTTGGCTTCACAGTGTAGTGTTTTGCTGTCAGCCAGTTCATGAATTCCAAACCATCAGGTAGAAGTTTAGTAATAGTAAATAAGCCGATAAAACTACGTTTCCAACTATTTAGCAATTGGCGATCGCTCTTAGTCAACTCAGGTTGGTTTTCGATAAATAAGTCTATGGGTGTTTTGTCGCCAACCTGTCCTTCGGTGATGAAAGTATCGATGACTATCTCTTGCTGAACCGCATCATAGCGATCTTTACGCGCATTGGCAGCAGCATAAGCCTCTAAAGCCTCAGCGAGTTCTCCTTCTGCATCGAGGACGAAATCGGTTAAGTCTTGTTTGAGTTGGCGCGATCGCTCTAGGATTGCTTCTACCATGAGGTTTTTTAGTAATATGGCTTTTACTAGGTTAAAGCTTGTATGGGAATTTGAGGATCTGACTGGTGTGAGATTGACAGAAATTATGTCACGCAAAGACGCGAAGACGCAAAGTAAGAATGCAAAAGGAAAACTTGCAAGAATTACAGTATCTCTTCCCCGACTCCCTACTCCTGTACGGGCGGGTTTGGAAACCCGCCCCTACCGACTCTCTTCCTCTAGTGTTTTGATCATCCAGTGAGACTGAATTTGATAGCCTAGTTTGTGGTATAGGTCTAAGGCTAGGGTATTAGATTGAAAGACTTGTAGACCAATTTGCCGATCGCCTTTTGTCCGCGCCCAATCTTCAAGATATCTCATTAATGCTTTACCGATACCCCGTTGTCTGTGTTCGGGTTTGACGTAGAGTAAGAATATATATGTATGGCGATCGCCTTTGACTTGATCTACGGCATTTCCTACCCACAGACATGCTACTTTTTCAGGGGAGTCGGGAATGGTATTTTGACTTTTGAATTTTGAATTTTGACTTTCCTCCACCCACCATAAGGGTGTATCCTTGGAAAAATATTGCTCGACGGTGCGCGCCAGATGAGCAAAGTTCTGTTTGGGGAAGATTTCTCGGTAACTCTGCTGCATGAATTGGATCAGCAGCGATCGCTCCGAGCTAGAGCCAGGATAAATTAAGTAGCCTGGTAGTAGCTGTTGAGTCACTTCAAAGTATGTGAGGTGCGATTGTACCTGCGGTGGCGATCGTTCTATCTAAGTTAACTTGGGCGTTGTCTGATTGAGGACTGACTTCTTCGGTAGGTGCGGGTGCAGCCATATCAGCCGGAATGAATATACGGGCGCTGACTGCAACTAAAGCAATTAAGAATACGAGTACGACTAATAACGGGGCGATGTATTGACGGAAGATAGCCATTTTGATTGTTAGTTGTTAGTTGTTGGTTGTTGGTTGAGTGTTGTTACCAATTACCCATTACCTATTACCTATTACCTATTCCATCCTACAACTGTTGCCAGTCTTCTTCATCTAGTCCTGGTCTGGGTAATATATACTTCGAGTTCCAAGGGGCAACGATAGGTAAAAGTAACAGTCCTGGTATGGCAGCAACTATTGTTAGTAAAAAGAAGGTTGCCCAACCTGTTGCTTTGGCAATTTCACCAGCCGGTCCAGCTAAAATATCTCTACTCATTGCCATTAAACTCGAAAATAAGGCAAATTGAGTTGTAGTAAAGCGGCGATCGCATAGGCTCATTAGGTAGGCAACAGTTACGACTGTGACTAAGCCAGCACAGAAATTTTCAATATTAATTGCTATGACGAGTAGCGAACTATTTTTTCCGGCGATCGCTAGGGCATAATAGCCTAAATTACTCATCAGTTGCAGAATTCCAAATCCCCACAAGGCGCGGTTAATCCCAACTTTTGTTAAAATAACTCCGCCAATTAATACTCCTACAGTTGTGGCTAAAAATCCCATTCCTCCTTGAATTGCGCCAATTGCGCTTTTACTAAAACCTAAATCTACTAAAAATGGATTTGCCATATTTCCTACTAAGGCATCTCCTAACTTATAAAGCAAGATAAATAGTAAAATTAGAATTCCTGCCCCAAGTCCTTGACGCTGAAAAAATTCTTGGAAGGGTAAGTAAATTGCCTCTTGCAATGTTTGTGGCGATCGCTCTGTGGCTATTTCCCTAGTTTTTGTTGGTAACAAAAATGATACAGCCAACCACACTACAATTAAAGCTGCGATTATCCAATAAAATATAGGTAAAGGTAGATAACCCATCCCCACTGCTAAAAGGAGTCCTGAAATTAACAAGCCACCGCCAATTAAAAAGACTATATCTTTAACAGTAGGAGGCGATCGCTCCTCTAAAATATCGTTCTCTGGTTGGGGCGACCAAAAAGTTGTAAATAGTCCAACTCCCATCAAAGCCGCCATTAACAAATAAACAACTTGCCAAGGTAAATAATCAGCTAAAACTAAAGCTAAAAAACTCGTGACTAACAAAGCCATCCGATAACCGAGTACCCAAACAGATGCCCCAGTTTCTAATTCTTGTGGCTTCAGTACATCAGTTCGATAAGCATCACCCACAATATCTTGAGTTGCACTGAAGAAAGAAACAATTAAAGCAGTAATTGCCAATAAATTTAAGACTCTTACATCTTGAGTAGGTTGTTGAAAAGCCAAAGCAGCGATCGCCACAATTAACCCAATTTGAGTTATCGCCAACCACCCCCGCCTACGCCCCAAAAAAGGGGGTACAAACCGATCCAACACAGGCGACCACAAAAACTTTAAAGAATAGGGTAAAGCCACTAAGCTGAACCAGCCAATAACCCCTAAATCGATATTTGCCTCCTTCATCCAGATTTGCAGAGTTCGACTCGTTAAAAACAACGGTAAACCCGAAGCAAAACCCAGCAGCAACAAAGCCGCCATCTTGCGACTTTGAAAAACTTGTACCAGCGATCGCATTGCTGTCACTTTCAAAGACTCCCATCAGATACAACAGCATTAAATCAGCGATCGCTTTTCTGGTGGTTTCTTAATCAAACCTTTAGAATCTCACGCAAAAGACCTTTAGCGCTCTTCTTTGCGACTTTGCGACTTTGCGCGACATTAATTTTCTTAAATATCTTGAGCAAACCCGCCCCTACATCACAATCGTCTCTTTTATCTGAGCCGATCGCCGCGCTGCATCTGCAACTTTCAGAGCATACAAACTTTCATTTGGAGATACATACAAAGGCACACCCATATGTAAATGGTCTAATACCATACTTGTATCTTTAGCAAATAATCCACGTCGAGAACCAATATCAATTTTTGTTGTTTCCTCTGCTTGAATTAAAACGCCATCATCCTTATCAAAAATTAAACCACCTCGATCGGCATGAACCTCAAATTTGCGCTCGTTTTGCCACAAAGTTTCCCCTTTACCATAACTAACTTCGGCAATCGCTCCGCTAGTAAATCGAATTTGCGCCGTACACAAACACACTTGAAAAAATGACTCGGGATCTGTACCCCAATAACGATTTTGACAACTGATAGTCTCAACCGTACCGAACAAATCTGTAAGGCGATGAATTCTCGATAGCGCACCACATAGAGGAAAGCCAAACATCTCTTGATTGTAAGTCCAACGTCGAGGCGCGGGGCGTTGGGGATTCATCGTGCTGTAACGGGCGTAGAACGGGCTACCAACTTGTGGTAAATACTGTTTTAAAGCTTGGTGTAAGCCACCGAGTAACTCAATATGTTCGACGTGCAATAACCGATTTTGACTTTTAGCTAAAGCAATAATTTCCTCTGCTTGAGCCACATCCAAAGCCAAAGGATATTCTACAACGACGTGCTTATGGTTTTGTAAAGCAGCTTTGGCGATCGCTCCATGATCTGAGTTAATCGTACAGATAACAACGAGATCGATATCTTCCCGTGCTACTAACTGTTGCCAAGAATCAACCGCTTGGGCTTGATATGTCTGACTAAAAGTGGCTGTCTTTTCGGGAGTATGCCCAGCAATTGCAACGACACGCGATCGCTCGTCTCGTCCAAAAGATTCTGCTCTTAACTTCGCTGCATAGCCAGTACCTACTATTCCGATATGTATTTGGTTATTGGTCATTAGTGAGTGGTGCGTGGTAAAAGATAAGAAGAAAAGTTTTGACTTTTGACTTTTGACTTTTGACTTTTAACTTGTTTATGATGTTCCGAAACGGCTAGTAGGTGCTGAAGTTATGCTCTGCTGCCTCAATCCCAACTGCCAAAATCCAGTTAACCCTGACGATCGGGAATATTGCTTCAGTTGTGGCATAAAGCTCGTTCCGAGTTTGGGCGATCGCTTCCGTCCACTTTACCCCCTAGCTGGTGGTGGCTTGAGTCAAATATTTCTCGCTCAAGATCGAGATGTACGAGAATCTTACGTGGTACAACAATTGACGTTGCCTAGAGCTAATAACTACCGTCTCGTCTCGAATATTTTTCAGTCTCTAGCGAAGAAATTAGCACAAATTGGCGAAAACGAGCGAATTCCTACTCTGTCGGCTTATTTTACCCAAGGAAATTATTTTTATTTAGTTCAACCAGCAATTTCGGGGCAAACCTTAAAACAGGAATTAGTTCAGCAAGGAACATTTAGCGAGCAACAAATTTGGGATGTCTTAGGTCAAATATTGCCGTTACTCTATTTCATCCACAAGCGCCAGATCGTTCACGGAAATATAAACTTAGAAAGTATTATCCGCCGTAATAGTGATGACAGGTTGATGTTAATTAACTTCGATCTGACCAAACAGCTATTTCATCCAAACAATGTACATCCAAACAACTCATTTGATGATGACTGGGCATCACAAACAAATATCGATTTCTACGATTTAAGTGTAGCTTGTCTGCATTTATTATCTGGACATCCCTATTTTTCTTGGCTTCAAGGCGATCGCAACTGGAGTGCGAATTGGCAACGCCACCAGTTATTACAAACAGTTAGCCAGGAACTCGCGCAGGCGATCGATCGGTTACTACAAAAAAAACCTCAGCAAAACTATCTTGCAGTAGCGCGATCGCCTCAGCCGATTGTACCTGCACTGACAACCCCGTTAACCGCAGTAGAAACCGCAGCTTTAGTATCCCCGCAGGCAAACACTTCAGCCACATCGCCTCAACCCACAGTCATAACTCCAGCAGCAAAACCATCTAAACGGAGTCGGCTTTTAGGTGGCTGCTTTCTGCTGTTACTGGCACTAGTAGCATATTTGTATTACTGGCAACAAAGGCAAGTCACTACCATAACAGGGCATACAGATGAAGTGAATAGTGTTGCCTTTACTCCTGACGGTAAAAAGTTTGCTACTGGTAGCGACGATCTCACTGTCAAAATCTGGGATGCAACTAGCTGGCGAGAAATTCGCTCGCTTGAGGAACATTTAGACTGGGTTTATTCGGTGGCGATCGGTAATGACAATCAAACCCTTGTCAGTGGCAGTAAAGACAATACCGTAAAAGTTTGGAATCTCAACACTGGGCGAGAATTCAAAACTCTACGCGGGCATAAAAGCTATGTCAATTACGTTGCCATTAGCCCAGACGGACAAAAGATTGCCAGTGCCAGTTATGACAAGACGGCTAAAATTTGGGATCTGAAAACAGGGAAAAATATTACCCTTACAGGGCATACAGCGGAAGTTCTCACCGTTGCCATCAGCCCCGACGGACAGAAGCTAGTCACTGGAAGCGGCGATAAGACTATGAAAATTTGGGATTTAAACCATAATCCAGTCAAAGAATTGCGCACCCTCAGAGGACACAAAGGTGCGGTTTGGTCTGTTGCCATTAGTCCAGATAGCCAGAAACTTTACAGCGTCAGCGACGGCACGGCGATCGCAGTTTGGAATCTCAACACTGGTAGAGCAATTCGGACGATCGCAGGTCATACTGCCGATATTAATTTCGTGGCTGTGAGTCCAGATGGGCAAACAATCGCTACGTGTAGTGACGATCGGACAATAAAGCTTTGGAACATCGTTTCGGGCGCAGAACTCGCCACGTTTAAAGGGCATACAGCAGCAGTTTGGGCTGTGGCATTCAGCCCTGATGGGCGCAAGTTGGTAAGTACGAGTGAGGACAAAACAGTTAAGGTGTGGCGCGTACCGCAATGAGGGGAGAATTCGGAATGAATTATGACTTGTGACTTGTGACGTTTGACTTGTCCCCGTCCTTGACAGCTCGTCATTTGACAAAGAGTACATATTTTTTAGTATATTTTCAGTATATTTTGGGTATTTCTACCCTAGAAATAACTAGCCAAGGAAGATAAACCAGAGGAGAAGAAACTTTCCTCAATTTTCTTGATGCAAGTGATAAAAATTCTCAATTAGCTTGCAACAATGTTTGAATGACTTTATACTCTCTTGTGAGGCAATTCTTGTTTTCTAGACCTCCGCTCAAGCGCAAACCTACCTAATTACATTCTGAAATATAGATCTTACGCTCGTCAATAATGCCATTTAACATACCTGAATTTGGAAATCTACATCTGGTAACTGCTTATGTCATCTCTCTCGCCGACGATTACTATAGCTGAGAATTTATCTCAGCAAATGTTCAAGCGTCATGACTCAATTCCCCTAAAATCGGAGATGCTATTGCATATCGAGCGGGGAGTTGTTCGCACTGTCACTTGGAGTGAGGAGGGAACAGTAATGACATTGGGGTATTGGGGTACAGGTGATGTCATCGGTCAGCCTTTGTCGAATATCCAACCTTATCAAGTTGAGTGCATTACGAGTGTAGAAGTCAGTTACGTTCCCTCGTACCAACGAGAATGGGTATTGACGGCAATTTGCCGGCACGTACAACAAGCGGAGGAACTACTAAGTATTATTCGTCAAACCAACGCTCGCGATCGCCTGCTACAAATGCTACTGTGGTTAGCGCGTAAGTTTGCCCGTCCTGTGGAACGCGGACGGTTAATTGACCTACGCCTGACTCATCAAGAGATCGCAGAATTTATTGGTATGACTCGCGTATCCGTGACGCGCCTGCTATCTCAGCTCGAACAAGAAGGTATCATCGATCGCCCCCGCCGCCATTTCATTGTCTTATTAGATCGTCAAACTAAATTTGCCTGATTTATAACGATTTATTATTAGCTTATGGTGGGCATTGCCCACCAGATTAACATCTACTTTTCAACAACAGTTCTGATAAAATCAAGGCAATATTCCAAGCATCATCCCCACCGCGATGATGCGTGCCTTCGAGGAGAAAATTGAGTTTTTCTAATGCTTCTGCCATGCCGATTTCATTGGGTAGAGCATGAATAACTGCAAATAGAGTTTTGACGTTGATATGTCTGGAACCAAAAGGATAATTTATCTTTTTGAACTGGCATTGTTTTTCAAATTGTCTTCTATCATAATCTCCAAAGCTTGCCCAAATTCGCTGTTGCGATTGATATTTGTTTTTCAGAATTGTGCAGGCTTCTTTTAAGGAAATACCTCGTTCTACTTGGGCTTGGGTTAGAGTGGTAAGTTGGGTACAAAATTCGCTGACTTGAGATTTTTCGGGTTTGACTAAAATACTTTCTTTTTCTAGTCTTTTTCCTGAAGCTACATCAACTGTACAAATTCCAATTTCGATAATTTCGCTTTCTTGTCCGATTGGTGGTTTGTCTTGCCAGCAAGTAGATTCGATGTCAATGACTATAATTCGATCTGTTTTTTTAGCCACTTATTTATACTCATTAGGGTTAAAGATCGTTTTTGTTTCGCGCAAAGTCGCAAAGTCGCCAAGAAGAACGTAAAAAAATATTAGGGTGAGAAAGAATTAGATTTATCTTCACATTGTCTATGACTGAAATCTATGGTTTGAAATACTCGCTGTTCTGGTTCTGGAGGTAAGCTAGCTGCTATTTTTCGATCTTCGGCTGCACCTTTTTTATCACCAATGCGATCGCGTGCCATAGCTCTTTTAGAATAAGTTGTAGCAGCTGATGCTGGATCGAGTTGAATAGCTGTTGTATAGTCAGCGATCGCACCTCGATAATCTTCCACAGCAAAAAGCGCCTCAGCTCTACCGTAATAATTAAAAGCAGAGAAACTTGTCTCGTTGCCAAACTTAATTGCTTGCGTATAATCTGCGATCGCACCCTGCTTGTCTCCCGATTTATATCTCAACCAAGCACGACTACTATACGCTGAAAGCTCGCAAGGATCTACTAACCAGAGCATAGAATGGTGAACAGTTTTAGGCAGCGGAGTAAGCAACATGTTTCTCACGAAAAAAGTTTTGTACAACGTGTGGTTGACGTTGTGTA
>NZ_JACJQX010000048.1:0-42884 GCF_014696895.1 Chroococcidiopsis sp. [FACHB-1243]
CAATCTCTTTGTCTCGGTCGGTCGGTAATAAATTTTCAAGTCCACGGCTGAATGCTTCATACATTGCCGCCAAATGCTTTGATTGAGGCTGGCGTGGCTGCTCGGCTTCTGGCTCTGGGGCAGTCAAGAATAGAGTGTTTGTAAGTTTGGATGCTGGGGTGGATAAATTCTGCTCTCTATCTTGCTCGATTGGGTGAAGCTGTATCATTTCATTGAGAGTTTTAATCAGCTTGTCATCACGTTCTGGCTCGTAACTCACCCCTAATTCTGCTTGTATTTTCTTAAATGAATACTTATATTTATTGAGATTATTTCCCTGTTTCCATAGCAAACGGGGGGAACCATCCGAGTTTATCTGTCCGATATCAATGCCATACTTGATACCTCTTACCCCACCGTGGCTGTAATAGCTCACCTCTGCCACGATCTGATGCTCTTGCCATAGTCTGCTAATTAGTTCCGGCAATGTGAGGCGATCTGCTGCAATAGCATCAATCGCACGCCGCATGATTTCTTCACCTGGAAGTCCATCCCGCTCTATACGTTCTCGTTGATTGCGAGACATGGCTTTCTGCTTGCTCTCCCAACTGCTTTGTACTTGGGTCAGATTAAATTCCCGCTCTAGCAGTCGGGCAGAGTGTTCGGAATGCGCGTAATTGTTCCAGGTGCGGATAGATAATCCATTCAAATTATTGACTCTGGAGGCAACAATATGGGTGTGGTCGTGTTCCTTATCTTCGTGCCGTGCTATGAAAAAATCATAAGCTGGTAGTTCTTCTGCTATGAACCGTTCGACTAACTGATTTAGCTTGGCATCGGCTATCCTTTTTTCTGGCTGTTTTACCTTGGCTTCATCGCCCTCTAGCCGAGATAGCACAACTACAGTGGCAAAGTGACGCTCGGATATTTCGGCTAATTTTTCATCGCAGATCGCACCATCCGTCTTTGGCGCGGACAGCATTAAGTGGTAGCAGGGGTTTTTGAGTTGGGGGTTAAGATGAGCTGACAATGTAAACTGCTCCACCAATTCGTCTGTGGTAGAACCATACATATTCCCACCAATAATTTTGGCTTTCTCCTTCTCCAGCACGTACTTGGTAGTACCGCGAAAAGATTTATTCGCTTTGGTCTTTGCAATCATCCCTCTGCCCCTCTGCTGGGATAGCCTGGGTAAGCGAAGCACGAGTTTGTTCTAAAAGTGCTGCCAATTCTTCTATTGTTTCCAAGTAGCATTTGACCGAACTGTTTAACGGCTGGCTACCAATTTTCACAGCTTCGTTGATTGCTCTGGTCTGCTGGTTTAGGTTGTTGCCGATCTTCTTTAGTTCATAGATAACTTGCCGATTAACTTCTGGGATAACCAACTTAGATTGTGGCAAGGGATGGTCAAATAATCTGGCTCTAATGTAGTCGCTAGCCACCACTCCGCTACACCGCTGTTCTAGCCGTTGCTTCTCTGCCGCGCTCACTCTAAAAGTGATGGATATTTTTCGCTTTTCATCAGGAATAACTGAGCGATGCTTTAGCACGTCGGCTAAATGATTGCTTAATTGACTACGCGGTTCTGTAGACATAAATCTCTAATTAACTGACGCGAGAACAGGGGGTTTGGGGGACACCCCCAACAAGCAATCACGCCGTCATTCGTTTACGAATGAGAGCGCGTTAGCGCGTTACGGCGTATTGCTTGCCTCTGCGAGGAGCCGGAGTCGATAGGGGGATGGAGTGGAGGACGGGGTGTGGATACCTACAGTCAAGCTCTAGGGCAGATCGGGGAATTGTGGCTGTTCGCAGTATAACTGTGATTTGGTCACAAGGGGTACTTTTGCCCATTGTCAAGTGGGGATGTGGAACCTATTGTCGGACTAGTAGCTGTAAATAGGATACATCTACATTAATCTTATTGTTATCACAGCAGGAAATGCTTTTTGGAAAAAAGAAAAAATTGTAGGATAAATTTACCGACCCTTTGAAAGCTATTATATGCCGAGAAAGCCCAAGGCTATTAGTAAAAATAAGATTCCCGAAATTGCTGCTAGTTTGAAAGCTAAAGCCGCGACTCCTATCACCGTCACCATTGAGGAGCTAGTACGAAGTCTTGTTATACCAATTCAAGAGATGTTAGATGCTGGGTACTCTTATGAAGATATCGCGGCAGTGTTTGCCGAGCATGGGGTAGAACTGGCAGCTAGTGGGATCAAAAGCTATCACAAGAAGAGCCAAAAAAATCCGCCACAATCCGCACCGTCTGACTCGAATCAATCACCGCCAGAGCCATCGCCACAATCTGCATCATCTGAGGAAACTCAACTCCAACCAGAGATCCTAGAAGCAGAGCTGCACGAGCTGGAGGAGCCAGATGACCTACCCAAGTCTAAGGTTAGTGCTAAATCGAAATTTAACATCACTGATAGGAGGAACATTTGAAACGTATAGTCATGATTCTTGGGGGTAAGGGTGGCACTGGTAAGACTGCCTTTTTGCGACTTTTACTAGATCATTTAGTATCCTTATCCGTTAATTATTTAGCTTACGATGCGGATACAGAAAATCCAAATTTGTACGAATACTATAAAGAGTTTGGCACTGGAGTCAGGCTGCTTAATTTTCTGGAAGTGGCTGAAGCCAAGCGCTTCTTCACCGAAGTGAAAACCGAATCTCCCGATGTAGTTGTCATGGATATGCCAGGAGCAGTCGGCAACAAGACCAGGGAAATTATTAAAAGGTTTGGTCTGTTCAAAATTGCAGCAGATTTAGGCTATCGGGTCACTTTAGTCACGGTGCTTAACCTGGATTATCCAGTAATAAATTCGCTTCGCGCTATGGTCGAGTTCTGTGGCGATTCTGTTGATTATGTAGTCGTGAAAAATCTTTGCTGGGATAAAGGGTTAGGATTTCGGCGCTGGGATGATAGCAAAACTAAGATGGCGGTGACGGAATTAAAGGGCATAGAGATTGAAATGCCGGAGCTAGAGTATTCCACTTTTGATACCCTGATTGAGCAGGGGCTACCCTATTCGGCGGCTACGGAAGAGAATGGCTTTCCCTATGGGGATTATCTATTAGTGAGTGGCTTCTTAGACCAAGCTAAGCCAGAACTAGAAAAAGCGGCAGAATATCTGGGGCTGAAAATCAAAACTTCGAGAGCAAAATGAGTGAAACTAACGGTCAAAGCAACCCGTCACCACCGACGACGAATTCGAGCGATGAAAGTGAATTCTTACTGACTTCTGGTGGAATCGGAGAAATAAAAGAAGCACTGGGCAGATTATACAAAAAAGTTAATGAGTTAGAAATCAATCAAAAAGCTGAGCGATCGCAAGACAGAGCGGAGTTAAAAGCATGGGCGCAAACGAATTTAATTCAGACTCAACTGATAACCAAACAGACAGCAGTAATAGAGCTGTTGACTCAGGAGTTGAAGAACTCCGAGAACTCCAAGCAGCAGTCGGAGCTTCACAGCGAGAACTTGCTTCGAGAATTAGCGCTCTTGAAGAATCAGTTACAGAATATGCCCAAATCCTCGCCGCAAATAGGGAACGTAGAGCTGAAAGGGTTGAAGGCAGAAATCTTGTCCTTGAGGCAAGTTTTGAGCAGTATCCCGACCAAGTTAGAGCAGCTCGACAAGAATCAGAGCGGTATAGAAACCCGACTGTTAAGCCTAGAGAATCAGAAAATAATCAGCCAGATAGAGGAAGAGGGCTGGAACTATAACAGCTGGCGAAAAGCTGGTCAAACTGCCTTAGTTTTCTTGATTCTATTTTTTATCCTATCTTGGATTGGCTCAGCAATATTTCCGGCTCGTACCCCCGCTGACACTATGGCATATCTTCAAGAAATTTGGGAGCGTACTGGTTGGGCAAATACAAAGCTTCAGCGAGTAGAGAAAAAATTAAGGACAGATCCAACTCGTTAGTTTTCCACTGAATGGACTAACGCTACGGTGCTATTCTTAGATAGTGATAGCTGGAGAAAATGGGTAGCATAAGGCGTGTAAAGTCGAAATATTTCCTATCCCAACTTTGATTCTAACGAACTGACTCCCACCCCAAAAAGGTTGATAAAGTCTAAAATTTTGTTAACTAAGCTGCTCTTATTGCCGCGTGTAGGACTTTCAGGAGTGTATTAAAGTCATGGACGACAAAAATGATGACGTTTTTGAGTATGACCCAGCAAGTTTCTGGAAAAATACACCTTACTATCAGCCCACGCCTTATGTTCCTGTAGTCAATCAAGATACAGGAGAAGTTGTAATTGTTAACGCTGAAAGATTAAAAACAAACAGCAAAGAACAAATTATTAAACAAGTTGATAAATTTTACGCTCGTCTAAATTATTTTAGAAAAAATCTCAAACCAAAACTGGTTCAGCAAATCGCACAATGGGTACGTGAAGAAAGTAATCTTTTGCGTTTGGTGGCAACTCAACTCTGCTTCCATTTAGTGAATGTATATGACCATTTACTTAAACTAGGCTTAGAAAACGGAAAATTGTTTGACAAAGGACTTCCTCACTTTTTACTCATTCTCGATAAAGAGCATAATCCTATAAACATCAAATTAAACCTAAATGAAGCAGGAGTTGAAGAAGTAATTTGTTCTTTAGAAGAATCGATTAAATCTCGCTTTGAAACATCGGATATTTGGACTAGCTGTGCCAAGAGTATATTAAGCTATCAAGCAGTATCCGCAACTGAAAAAATGGAAGATGAATTAGGGGAAAAAGCTGTTGATGAAATGAGTGCTGAGAGTTGGCAGGACAAATTTCACAAATATATTCACGAGCAATCCTCTACATCTTCTTTAGAAGAGCAACTGAATGCACTTGTACGTACATTTTCTGATGAAATTGTCCAAGTGATTATTAAAGGGCTAGACTTACCAAACATTTCTCTGGTGGAGTTAGACAAAATTCTTGGGTTAAGTCTAGACGATGCTACAAAGTCAATACCAGTTACAGAGTCTAAATTAACGGACGCTACCTTAGCCGTCCCTACTTTCGCTGCTTTCGCCAGCGCAATTACTGCTCAAACTAGAAAAGACCTATGGCGTAAAGATGCAAGTGGACTTGCTTGCTTTCAACATCAAGCCAAGGGCAATCCAAATAATTACATCGAACACTACATCACTAGCCCTGGTGATATTGCAGTACTTCCCTGGAATCAGGCTGAGCAAATCATAGACAAGTTTGGTTTCAATACGGTGAAGCTGCATCTAATTTTTGCAGCTCATACCATGAATCAACCCGTACCTTGGGAAGGCAAATTCAGTCTCAAGGCTAGTGATGTAGTCAAGTACCTGGGCTGGGATAAACGGACGGATTTGCCAGTCCATGAAAAGCTAAACGAGATCGCTAAGGCTGCGTTTGTTCTAGACTGTTTGCTGGTGAAATCTGTTTGGGTTGAAGGCAGAAACAAAAAGGGTGGTATCAATGCCAGTACCCCCACGGGTAGAATGTGGAGTGTTGTGATTGACCCGCGAGGGCAGCTTAACCTGGAAGGAAAGGTAGAAAAACCGGAAGAGGTTTACATCACGGTGCAGCCAGGTTTAATCTTCCAAAGTTTCCTGAACAAGGCTGGCAGCAGACTTAAAGAAGCTTTGTACCAATTTGGCTACTTGGCTCAAGATATTCTCAGAATCGATCCCTACCATGATGAACTGGCGCTAAGGCTGGCAATCCACTTAACGATGGATAGCAGAATTCATGCTATCGGAAAGTATCGGGTAGCAACTTTGCTAGAGGCGATGCTGCCCCATACCGTCATTGATGCAGCCCGTAGTAACAAGCATAAAGCATATGACCTGAAGCAACGCTGGGATAATGCTTTGAAACTACTACTACAACTCAGATGGCAGATTCAGTTTGATGAATCCTACCCAGAGTGGCTACAGCCTGGTGGAAATAATGCTCCAAAGCCGGAAGACTGGAGAAAGATGAAAATTATAGACTGGTTGCTTCAAGCCAAGTTAACTATCAATCCTCCAGTACCCATACCAGAACTGCTTGCAGCTAAAGTAGAGCCAAAACCCAAAGCCCAGAAGAAGCTACAACTAGCAGCGACGACAACCAAGCTAACGGGCAACCAAATACGTAAAGCTAGGGAAGCCAAGGGCTGGACGCAAAGGAAGCTAGCAGGATGGCTGGGGGTGAGCGATGTACTGATTGGCTATTGGGAAAAAGGCAAGCGTACCCCATCCTCAGACATGGAAATCAAGCTTAGGGAAATACTACTGTGCCCACGAGATGCGCAACCAGCGGATTAGGAAGACTCGGAACGCTTTTTTGACAGGCAGTTGAGGAAATCGACCAACTTAGGTGAAATGCCAAAAAGCTGAACTGACACCTGAAAATCTTGGGATGAGAGCGCATTGCGTTTGAGTCGTTCTGCCCAAGACAAGCGGCGATGAGCGCGTTGGCTGCGAGTCAAGTAAGAAGCGATTGGTCGAATGAGTCGAGTGTTTGAATAGCTGGACTGAATGCGAGTTTGATGTCGCCTCAGATGCTGCCGAATCTCACGCCGCAACTGAGTCGCTGGCACATCCGTCCAAATCAAGGCTTGAGTGCCTTGCACGGTCTGAATCGGAGCTTGAGCAATCACCGTAATCTCAGGCTCTAAAGCAACAGTCGGAACTGGAGGCAACTTGGCTCGCATCACCGAGATACGTCTGCCATTGGTTCCTTTGGAATCATCCGATAAACAATGATGCTTCACCGGACAACTGGCACAGATGCGTGAATTGACACTAAAAAGCATTTGCATATCTCCCCGACGGGTATAGCGAATTTCGCGTCGTCCCATGCGATGCCCTTCTGGACATTCGATGAACTGGTCTTCAATGACTTTGAAGTCTTTGCCCCCATACTTGTGACGACTTTTTCCCCAACCCTCTGCCACGGTCATCGCACCATAGCGAGGAGTAGACCTATCGCTCTGGTGAGCAACAGGTAATGCAGGTTGAGCCTTTTCGACTGGAGCCGCAGCGATCTCAGACCTGATTTCAGACAAAGCAGGCGACCACTCGGTTTGACGGGCACATAACTCTGGCGATTGTGCGGCTCCTGCTCGAATCCGCCAGTTCCACACCCATTGATTGAGAATCTGCCAAAAGCTCTGTCCTTGCGCCTGCCAACTACACCAGCGGTCGCCATCTTGCTCCATATCTTCTTCAGACAGCACTTGCTCAAAGCCTCCTCGCCCATTGTAGAGATTCAGCACATCTGTTGCTGTAAACTGCTCAATGGGAAGCGAGGTCAAGAAGAGTTCATGTATGTACTTACCTCGGCATTTCCCGACTGCACGTTTGCGCGTGTCAAATCGCTCCATTCGCACCACAACTAATCGCATCGGTTCATGGTAGCCTCGTCGTGTCGAATCAAGGCAAGGAATGTCAAACAGTTCGCGAGGATGTGGACTATCAGGATAGGTAATCGTTGCCTGTGGTGCTTGTTTCAGGGCGGCTTCTACTATCGGGTCGTTGAGGAGATGATAGTCCCGACAGCGAATCATATATGCAATTTTAGATTGCTGCAGCTCACTGACATAGCTTGCACTGCCATACAGTCCATCGAGCCGAACAATGCCCTGTACAATAGTTAGACCTTGAACTCGAAGATAGCGTTCTATCAAGTCACAAGCACGAGCGAGATCTAGCTTAGGCGTACCATTGCCTGGCGCTGCAAACGTGCCTAACCATTCATGGGTATGGGCACAAGCAACTGTACTTCGAGTTCGAACACGATCTCCCCGTTTGCGTCCCCCATAGCCTGGAGCGCAAGCATTCTCACTGCGCCGCTTCAACTGCGGGTGCGTGGGTGCACTCACCAAAGCGCGATGGCGGGTCGCTTTAACGGTTCCATCCACATCAAAGACCACCCATCGCTTTCCCGTTCGGTCACTTAATCCCATTGCTGCTCCCATCTCAATTGGATGGGCGAGTAAATCTACTTCAAATAAGCTTCGCAATTGTTCTACAGCCGTCTTATCCACATCAGCTAGAAAACGACTCAATGTTGCTGCCACTGGACATCCTGCTCGTTGCCAAACTGACATTAGCACAGATTTGATGCTTTCGAGTTGCTCGAAAAACAACTTCAAAGTTTCCACGCCACTGACTGCATAAGCTAGAAGTAAAAGCACAAAGTCACAGACCTCATAGCGTCCCATCCGCCCACGCCTGACTCGAACTTGTTGCTGTAAGCGATCTAGCAGCCCACTCTGATTCCAATATTGTCCTACCAATAAGGCTTCGGATAGCCAGCTTGGAATCGCTGGATTCGATTGTTCGGTTGTCGTGACTTCTAATCCTGCTACAGTAAAGCTAACATTGTTTTCTGACATCGGTGAGTGCCTCTTTGAGGTATGGCTCGATGTCTTTTTTTAGCGCAGAAAGTGAACTGTAGAACCCAGTTCACGTCTTGTTTTTAGCGTTTCCTAATCCGCTGGTTGCGCATCTCGTGGGAATATACTACAAATTCATGACTAGCCCCATGTGGGAATACCAGCCCTGGCTAAGGGATTAGTTTTTGTTAGCAGCCTGTTAGCAGTTTGTTAGCAGTTTGTTAGCAAAAAAATAATTGCAAAAATCGACCTCAAACTTTTACGCTGTATGGTTTTGAGCTTGCTAACAAAGACTCTAGTATCCCCCGACCAAACCTCTAGTATCCCCCGACCAAACCTCTAGTATCCCCCGACCACTCATTTTTGAAACCTTTACACCTTAAGGGTTTCAGCCTTGCTAACACTTCTAAGTAGTCTGATAAGACTAATCCACTTGAAAACAGCCGCTAAAAAAATCTGAGAAGATTTGCCCCTGTATCTCTACACCAGGGACAAACTGCTTCATGCTCGACGACCAGCCGCATCCCACACTCCAGCCGCCCTACATCAACCCCAAGCATTGGCAAGAATGGTTACAAAGCGCTGTTGCCCATGAAATTATCTGGGACAATATCAAAAGCCTACTTGGGACAACGCCCTACGAATACCTTTGCTACTCGGAGAAGCTGGAGCGCACCAACACGGGGCGGTTAGTCTCTCATCTCATCCGGCAGTACGAGCATACGGAACGAGGCGGCTGGTGGTGTGCTGGTCTAGATCCGCTTGACAACTGGCAACCGATGTTGTGGGGGTGCTTCAAACCAAATCGCCCTCGGCTCAACCGCAACAATGGCAAGCCCATCAAGTACGAGCATCCGCCCAAAACCCCAACTCGTGCCTTTTTCCTCCAAATTCCAGACCGCCTGTGGCTAGAAATCGCCATTCGCTATGGAGTAACCGCTGCGTGTACGGAAGGGCAGTTGCATCGATTCGTCAACGACGGTACAACCACTCGATTTAGAGACAGCTTTGAATTTTGGCAGTGGGTGCTGGAACATCCTGAAATTCCGATCGTGCTAGTTGAAGGAGCGAAGAAAGCAGGCTGTCTGTTGAGTTTGGGATACGTGGCGATCGCCCTACCTGGAATTTTCAACGGTCGGCGAGTGATGCGGGATGATTGGGGGAAAATCTGGGCTGAATCCCTCATTCCCGAATTAGAATTATTCGCTACAGCTGGTCGTCGCTTCTACTTCTGCTTCGATCGCGACACCAAACCCAAAACCGTCAAAAACGTCAACCTCGCCATCCTCAAAACAGGTAAACTGCTAGAGCAAAAAGGCTGCGAGATTCACGTCATCTCCCTACCAGGACCCGAAAAAGGGGTAGATGACTTTGTTGTTGCTCAAGGCGCTGCTGCATTTGACGCTATCTACCAGCAAGCCTTGCCCTTGGGTTCTTGGCTGTGGCGAGTGAGGAAACAAGCCGAGTTAACTTACACCCCCTGGCTGCAACTGGACGTGAAAGAACTAACGCTCTTGCAACTCCCATTCGCCCCGCCGCAGACGGCGATAGCGGGGCAGGAGCGATTAAACCTTCCAGACTCCCCCAACGGCGGCATTATTGTCCTTGCCTCCGGTAAAGGCACGGGCAAAACCAAATTCATCAGCCGCCTAGTGCAAGATGCTCCCAAGGCGATCGCTGCCGGACACCGCATCGCCCTGATGCGTAATCTCTGCGCTCGGATGGGATTAGACTACAAAGGCGATGTAGATCGGGTGAATGGCGACTTCATCACTGGCTCGGCCTACACCCTGCGCCTGGGGCTGTGCGTAGACAGCTTGCTCTCGATTCACCCAGAGAAGTTTGCTGGCTGCGTGCTAGTGATTGACGAGTTCATGCAGGTGTTTAGCCATTTACTCACCAGCTCCACCTGCAACAAAGACGGCAAACGCGCCGCCCTCCTCGCCAGATTGCATTGGCTGATTCGGGTAGCAAGCTGGGTGATTGTGGCGGATGCGGATGCAGCAGATATTGGAATAGACTATCTCCGGTCGCTGCGAGGCGCAGCAAGCCCTGTCTACTTGATTCATAATGTCTATCAAGCTTCAGGCTATCCGGTGCGCTTTCTAGACGCTGCTAGAGACGATGCGATTATCGGGGAGTTACTGGCAGACGTTCGGGCAGGATTGAAAATCTTTGTTGCCACCGATGCCAAGCGGGGATCGCTTGCCCTCAAGCATCTCATCGAGAGGCTGGAGCAAGAGAAAACAGCCAACCTAGTTTTGATCAACAGCGACACGTCGGGGGGCGAGTCTGAGGTAGATTTTATTCGCAACATCAACCAGCGAGTCCTAGACGTAGATACTGTCATTGCTACCCCTAGCATGGCAACGGGAGTCAGCATTGAAGTAGAGCATTTTGATAAAGTTTACGGGCTGTTCTACGGCACAGTCACCGATGCAGATGCGGCGCAAGCCTTGATTCGGGTGCGGGCTAATATTCCCCGCGTCGTCTGGTGCGCGACTGTTGGCAAGAATTTTAGCAAGGTGAGCAAGAGCGAATCCCCGTTCCAGTTAAAACAAGCCCTAAAGACCCGTTGGGAAGCAGAAATCTCGATCGTCCGCACTAGTCTCAGCCCCGACATGATTCCTGGGGTCGAAGCATTTGATTGGGACGACAACCCCCACCTAGATTTGTGGGCTAAGCTGACTGCCAAGACCAACGCCGCGATGTGGAACCTCCGAGCTAATCTGCTAGAACGGCTGCGCTACGAAGGGAATACGGTTGAAGTCGTGTGCCAGGAGAAAAATGCCCCAGTCAAAGACGCAATGGCTGAAGCTAGAAGCTTGGTAAAAGAAGAGTATTACTCCAAAGTCGCTAATGCTAAATTGCTTAATAAGACAGAACTAGCTTCCCTAGAGCGCCAGGAGTTTATCAGCCCCGAAGACCAATTGGCGATTGAGAAAACCCAAATCGCTGAGTTCTACAGTATAGAGAACGTAACCCCCCAGTTAGTCGCTTATGACAACGGTGGTAAGCGCCGAGGGCAGATCGTAGAATTGGAAGTGCTGCTAACAGGAGCCGAACTATCAACCAAACGCGACATTGATGCCTTTGAGCGTCAACTCAAGTGGGGGCATGGGGTACTACCTTTCGACCATCCCTGCTACGAACTGCGGCGATTTGCTAGAGATGCACTCGGACTGCTGCCATTTCTCGTCCCTGGAAGGGAATGGACGGATGCAGAGCTAGAGCCTTTAGGAGCGAGAGCTAGGGCGTGCAGCCGACAAGTGCAGGCGTTCTTTGGCTTTTCCATTCCCGACGATCCCCTACACGCCACAAATATCTGGATTTTCCGGCGGCTATTAGAGCAATTGGGGATCGAGACCAAGGCGCGGCGCGTGGGCAGAGAGCAGTCTCGCTGCGTCAGGATCGACGCAACTGCTTGGGATGAATTGCTGTCGATTTTATCAAAGCGTCAGGCTAAACGGTCAGCCCTAGCAGCAACTCCTGTAGCATTGACGGACTCGCTTGATGTTGTAACCCCCCCCTATATAAATAAAACGGAGGGGGTTACAACCGGATCGCAAACCCCGATGCCCAACCAAGAACCGCTAACCCCCCAAGCTCTCCAATCTGGAGTCGAGTTGTTAGGTGAGATCGCTCAAACAGAGGCAGTAGACAAGTTAAAAGACTTCACTCCTTGGACTCCACAACAGTTGCGGCAATTATGGCAAGTCGTACCTAATTGGGTGAAACAGAAAATCCGCTCCCTAATCGACTCCTTGCAAGGACGCGATCGCACCTTGCTGCCCCACCTAGATCTACCTTAAACGCTCAGGTATTGCCTAGATAGTGTTAGAAAGAGCGCCAGCCTTCTAATGGAACCCAAAGTTGCTCGAAGGGTTGCTCTTGCACGGCTGCGAGAGTAGGTGGCATGAGGAAATGCTTTAATGCAGCAATAACTTCACTCAATGATTTTTGCTCCGCTCTAAGTCGCCCCTTATTGAGAAATCCTTTCCACTGTTGCTGTTTAACCGCATCTAATGCAAATTCTGGTGTCAGCGCCAAAGGTACGGTTGAAGGCATTGCTGTCTGCCGCCGTTCAAACGTGGCTTTAATAGCTTGAACTAGTAAACTTCCTTGAAACTCAAAATTCTGGGAAAGAAACCAAAGATCGTAAAAGTCTTTAACTCGACTATTTCCGATCCCAAGGGAAACCATTGCTTGGAATTTTTCAGCAACGACTGTCTCGCGAGGATAAATTCGCAAACGCGGTGCGGGTAAATCTAGAATAGTTGGAAACTCAACTTCTAGCGGAGCGGGAGTAACTGCATCGCCAAATCCAATGTCAATTTGAGTATTAATTCTAGCAGTCCCTAACATCCCTAATATTTTGAGTCTTACTCCCTCGTATTCTTCCTCTTCTTTAATTTTTTCTCCGCTAATAGTTTCTGCCTGAAACTCCATGCCATCTGCCGAACATTGTTGCTGACAAACTGTTTTGAAAAGCTCTATCAGTTCGGGAATTTCATTTACTCCATAACCAAGTAAGTCTAAATCTTTTGTGGCTCTGTGTGGTTCGCCTTGCCACACTCTAAAAAGTGTCGCTCCCTTGATAATGAATCGACTTTTATACTCGGATTGACTTAGCCTATACAGCAGACGATCCAAAGCATATCGTGTTAGCAAGAGATTGAAGTCTTCCCCTTGCTGCTTAGAGAGCTGAAGTAGTCGCGCTCGGATAGAGCTAGCTACGTTACGAAGCGGCTTTTGATTCATCCAAGTGATTCCAGATAAGGGCGGATTACATTCTGCACTCGGCAAATCTTGGCATAGTGCCAGAGTTCGTCCATCGTGCAGCGTCGTTGCTGCCAACAAGACCGCAGCGCTTCAAGAGCAACATCAAGACCTATTTTGTTGCGATACTTAAAGCAGTCTGCAACCGTTTTGGCAAGACAGTACACTCGCACTGGCACTCCTTCAATGGAATGTGTCTCAATCCCAGCTTCGAGTGCTTGACCGGACATATAAACGATTCGCAGAGGCAGAATAGCCTCCTTGGGAGAACGCGCTTTTTGATCGATTGCCAGCCAAATCTCAAAAGGCGCTTGAGTCGTCAGTTCGTGAAAGCTAAGTGCAGAGAGCAGACAAATAACTCCATGAGGAACTCGTTTAGCCGCCTCAACCAGGCTATGCTTCTCCGTAATCTCAGCGTCAGCATAAGTATAAATTCCCCGTCCAGAACGAATCAGCAATCCTTGCTGTTCGAGACGCTTGAGATACTGGCGATGAATTCCTTTTGCCTCTACATCTTTGGCGGCGATCGCGCCTACCTCACGGGCAAGCTCCAGTAGGAGCTGTGTCTTTGACATACTCAGATCGATCGGCATTCCTGACGAGCGTTTTGTGATAAATTGTTGGTAATAATTTACAATTACCGACATAATAACACATAGTTCGACCAAATCTACGCGATTTTGTGATATTATGTAGGTATTTATTTACATTAACTAACGTTTTATCACTTAAAGATGAGTCAGGGTGCGCTCGACTCAACCCCAGGCTCAGACGGACTATCCTTCAGCATTCGCTATTCAAGTCGCGGCAATGGTGGATACGATTGAAGAACCGGAGCAAGCGCACCATCAGGAGCGTGCGTGGAGGCGTTGGCAAGGAGCGAGGTTCGAGCCGAATTTAATTCGACAATTTTGAGAAGAGCTGATGCGAGAATCTCCCATTTACCAAGAAATCATTCGAGAAGGCGTGCAACGAGGAAAGCAGGACACTGTAATCCGCCAACTCACGCGCCGGATTGGAACTGTCCCTCCCCAGTTGCAAGCGCAAATTCAAAACTTGTCTATCGAGCAATTAGATGAATTGAGTGAGGCACTGTTAGACTTTGCTAGTGCTACCGACTTGACAGCTTGGTTGCAGCAAGAGCAGGGGAGATAACGCGGTTGGAATTGCCTCGCGATCGCGGTTTGTGTATCGATGTCGGTTTGCACATAAGGTGAAAAATCTGCTACGGATTTAGGCACTTTCAGCCGCGTCATTTGCACATAAGATGAAAATTATTTGCACAAAAAGTGAAATTTTCCGAACAGATTTACCCAATAGATGAAAAATTCTGCCATTCCTATTGCCAACAGCGATAACTCATTCCTATATGAAGCAGGGAGAGGGGGAGTAAGGCATTTTAAAGAAAATGGTCGGCTCATAGATCTCAATTTAGCTTCCCCTGTGAGGGAAAACCTGTGAGGAATAAGTTATCGTGAAGGGCTGCTCGCAGTAGGAGAGGACATCAGGGGCGATTGAGAGCAGGTAAATGTAGTCCCGTTCCGGTTGGGAGCAATTTCAACTTATGTGCAAATATTTTTCATCTTATGTGTCAAATTTTCACCTTATGTGTAACAGTTTTCAACTTATGTGCAAACCGACATCGAGATCGCCCCAGAGATGTGACAATAAATTTTAGTCTGTAGAATTGATGTTCCAAAGACTAAATGCCCAAAATAGATCGCGCTGCTGATGCTGCCCGACTGAAGTTACTCGCGCCCGTGCCAGCAACTCTTCATCCGGCAGCGGTGTACTTGGCTTCTTTGAGTCAAGGGTCAAGAGCGACAATGCGCCATGCCCTGGACGCGATCGCTGCGATGTTGACTGGTGGCGAATGCGACGCGCTGACTTTAGACTGGTCTAAGCTGCGCTATCAGCATACGGCGGCAGTTCGTGCGAGTTTAGTGCAGCGGTTTGCTCCGGCGACGGCGAAAAAAATGGTTTGTGCCTTGCGGCGAGTGCTTAAAGAAGCGGCTCGATTGGGGTTGATGGGCTATGAGGATTATGCCCGTGCTGTAGACTTGCCTCGGATTGACACGCCGCCGCAAAAACTCAAAGGTCGCGCTCTTGCTACAGATGAGATTGCCTTGTTGATGGATGCGTGCGAGTCAGAAGCTAGAACTATAGGTATTAGGGATGCGGCAATCTTGGCTATCCTGCGCGGTGGTGGGGTACGTCGGCAGGAATTGGCGCAGCTAGAACTGAAAGACTATAACCCTCTTCTAGGCGAACTGGAGATCTGCTCTGGCAAGAGAAAGTCCTACAGAAAGGTTTATTTACCAACGGAGGCGATCGCCATAGTGGAAGAGTGGCTTGAGATCCGCTCCCGCCAACCAGGGGCGCTGATAACTCCAGTGCGTAAAGGGGGGAAAGTGGAACTGCGGCACATGTCAGGAGATGCGGTGCTGAAGATAGTCAAAAGGCGAGGGAAAAAGGCTGGGGTGGCAGATTTCTCGCCCCACGACTTCCGCCGGACGTTTTGCTCGGAGCTGCTGGATGATAATGATGTCGTCACGGTGCAGAAATTAGCCGGTCATGCAACGCCAGTTACGACTGCCAAATACGATCGCCGAGGCGAGGAGACAAAGCGAAAGGCGGTAGAAAGGTTGTCAATTCCTCGCTCTTCTCGAACAACGCAATAGCTGCACGCTGACTGCCGGAAACCTTGAGATTTCTTATTCACCTTTGACCACCCTCTTGATGGTGGCATTCAATATATATAGATCTGCTGCCAAAATCTAGCTCCTGGTATGCTGTAAAGCGCACACTTAAAGCTAGACTTGGCATACTAAGCGCAAAAGAGTAGGCTGGAGGAGTAGCACGAATCAAGCACAAAGATAGCATACTAGATGGCGACCAACAATATTAGAGTTGTAGGCTACCTGCCACCCCTTTATCATGAAAAGTTGCGCGAGTACATGCAATCCCAAACACTCACCGAAAGTGCGGCGATTGTTGCGATAGTCAAGCAGTTCTTCGATGGCGAGAGCGGGAGCGAAGGAGTCGCGATCCTTGAATTAGACGAGGCGACTGCCCCATTAAAAGCCCAAATAGCCCTGATTGAGAGGCGCTTGGCGGTTTTGGAGTCGGCTTTCGTGTCAAGTCAGCGATCCAAGCCAGCTAGAAGAGCGCCCTATCAGTATGGTCCACCACCCGTACTACCTCCCCAAGACATTACCCAGTTGGCGCGAAGGCTAGGGGTGAGTGCCGCTACGCTTGAGGAAGCAGCTCAAAAAAGTGAAGCTGAATTTAGGGATTGGAGCAAGAGAAGGGACCCAGCTCAAAGAAGTTGGTGCAAGAAGGGGGAACTATTTCACCCGAATTCCGATTGATGCCAATCCTTTTTCTTCCAGGCGGCAGCGCTCTTCGTCAGCTTCCATCTTCAGCAGTTCTTGGTTAGTTTCGCAATAGCGCACGATTTCCACTACAGCATCAATAGGCAGAGAGAAGTTTTCCGCTGTCCCATTGAGGGACAGCTCGTTGGCGAGCATATCCTGCCAAACGGTAGAAGCGAGTAACCGCCGACCTTTCACGTACAGTTGTCGCCGCCAAGGGTGAGGGCGTTCGACCAAATACTTCCACTGCGCCCCTGTAGAAGGCTGAAGACCTGGAATGACTAATTCCACTTGCTCGTCTGGTTTGAGCAAAGCCACCTTGAACCCTTTCTGGGTGTACTCCTTGAGCGCGGACAGCACGGAAACAGCGCGAAGTATAGTTTCTTTCGCGCTGGCAGCACCGATTGCTTCTCGCAGCCACTCGATCTGTGCCTCTTGCTCTGGCGTGACGTTGAAATTTTGCCTTTTTGTCTCTCCTGCCTGTGTCATCTGGTGTCTGCCCCAGTCATCTACTTTATGTGAGTATATTTTGAGCAAAGTTCCGCCGCGCATCCTACGCTTCTGTCTGAAAGACGAAGCGGTAGTTAGCGGCGGTCAGGATCTTTATCTGCTTTACCCTGATTCTTAATGTAAGAAATTAACACATCGATACTGGCGCTGGCTCCAACAGAAATAATAGTCGAGCCATTATTCCAAAACTCTCCGCCCCATAGATGTTTTTCTAGATAATCGCCGTACTCTTTACGCATATGACGAGAAGAGACGGATTTAATATTTTTGATGAAGTTAGCCAGGTTCAAGCCAGGATGCCCGTCAAACAGGACATGGATATGGTTGCCCTCACCTCCAAGTTCGATGGGTTCGCACTCCCACTTTACTAACAAAGTAGCGATGATTTGCTTCAACCTATCCTGCATCTCAACAGTCAAGATATCCTTGCGATACTTCAAAGTCAAAATCAAATGATAACAAAGTCTGTAAGTCATGTGATGTCTTGACTTTAACTTTAATTTTTTATCTTGATTCATTGGTATAATGATTTCATGGTTAATTCAATTGTACGCACAGACCGATGGCAACTGAATCCGACTCCAGAGCAATTAAGCTATCTGGAGGCAACGGTTAGCGAGTATCGCTCGTTCTGTAAAGCTCTGTCCTACGTGGTTATGGGTCACTGGACGGAGATTGCAGGATCGCCTTGTCGTTGTGCGGCGATTGAAAAGCTAATTCACAAAACTAGCTCTAACCCAAACCCTAAATACCAATATTTTCAGAAGCGATTTTACAAGTTCCCGTCTTACCTGCGCCGAGCGGCTATCGAGTTTGTAGGAGGGCAGGTTTCTTCATTTGTGACTCGCTACTACGATTGGCAGTCTGGGAACCGTAAACGGAGGGATGCACTACCCCCAAGATTTAACCCAGAAGCGGGCTGCTATCCCGCTTTATATCGAGGGCAGTGTATCAAGTTCTCCAATGGTTTTGTAAGCGCCCAAATTAAGGTATGGAATGGCTCTGATTGGGTTTGGATAAACATTCAAATCACGCGAGTCAGAGAGCGTCATTTATTGGCGCACAGCAAGGGGCTATCGCCGTCACTGATTGTCAGAGATGGTAAGGCTCACTTATCCGTTCCGTTCAAACTGCACCCCAAGAAGTTGTCGGGGGAAGTGGTGTGTGCGGTAGATGTGGGAATCAATACAACTGCGACTGCTACTATTGTTAGTAGCGACGGCACTGTAATCTCTCGTGCGTTCTTTCATCGAGGGGGAGACATAGACCGTCGCGACAAAGTATTAGGGCAGATTCGACACAAGGCAAGGTTAACCAAGAAACTGCACAGAGGTTTCTGCAAAGGGTTATATCGTCGCGCTAGGGGCATCAATCACAACATGGCGCAGCACATCTCTAAGGAGATCGTGCAATTTGCATCCCAACACGGTGCATCTGTAATCGTGTTTGAAAACCTGAAAGACTGGAAACCAAAGGCAGGCAGGAAACGTTCCACCCTCAAACAGCGATTTCACGGCTGGCTGCATCGACTGCTGGTGCAACTAACTGAAAACAAGTTTGTCGAGGTGGGTGGCAGGGTAGAACTAGTCTATCCTCGCGGCACGTCCTCTTGGGCGTATGATGGTTCCGGTCAACTCAAGCGTAGTAAAGACAACTACGCATTAGCTACTTTCCAAAACGGGAAACGATATAATGCCGACCTTAACGGCAGTCAAAATATTGCAGCCCGATATTGGGCTTATAAGCTAAAGCTGGCGTACAGAAATGGTCGTCAGTTACTCTCCAGCAAAAGTTCTGGAAGTAAATCGAGAATGCCGATTACTCTATCTGCTTTATGGGATAGGGACGCTACGTTAAGAGTGCGAAGCAATGAAGCGTAGAGCATTCACTATGACTTACTTACAAAGAAGTCTACAACTTTTAACTTACCAATATGCAGTTTTTCGGAGTTAACTTGCGAGTGGCGATCCGAATCGAGTATCGAAATAACTTGTTGACAAGTCAGCTTGTCGGCACCCCAACAGGTTGACGTGTCAAATTGTTAAATTGTCAGATTGTTAAGAAGTTATCAAGTTAGCTGGTCAAAGAGTTAACTTGCTGGCAAGCTAAAGGGGGTAATTGAATACATTTATGATTACTGCGATCGCCAATCAAAAGGGAGGAGTGGCAAAGACCACCTCGACCATCTCGTTGGGGGGATTGCTGGCACAACAATTCTCATGCCTTGCCATAGACCTCGACCCCCAAGGGAACTTAACTACTGGGTTGGGCGTGGAAGTAACAGACAACCAACTCACAACCTATGAAGTCATTACAGAGACTGCTGAGATTTTGGATGCAGTTGTAGCGACTAAATCCGGTCTAAATCTGTTGCCTGCTGATATTTCGCTAGCTAAAGGGGAAACAGAACTGCTCGGCAAGGTGGGAAACTTCTACATCCTGAAAGAAAGGCTAGAGCCAGCTAGGGAGAAATTCCAGCACATCCTGATTGATTGCCCTCCCAGTTTAGGATTGCTAACCGTTAACGCTCTTGCCGCTGCCGATACTCTCCTGATTCCCGTCCAGTGTCAGTTTTTTGCCCTCAAGGGACTGGAGGCATTACTAGAAACGGTTGGGAGTGTCAAAAAACGGCTGAATCCGCGCCTGAAGATTTTAGGTGTATTGCCCACAATGGCAGAAAAAAACACGGTAATGACGCAGGACGTAATCAATACCTTGAAGCAGCAACTGGAGGGGATTAAAGTTTTTGACCCAGTGCCTAAGTCCGTGAAGTTTGCTGAGTCTAATTTAGCTGGGGAACCAATTCACTTGTACGCCGGGGAATGGAAACTGGTGCAACCCTATCGAGCAGTTGTTAAGCAGATGGTAGCGGAGTCGTAGCTATGCCAAAAGAACGCAGGAGCGCTGGCGACAGAATTAACTTGCCAAAGACCAAAGCCGATGAATACTTTGATTCTGTTGAGGTCAAATCTGTTGACCAGTCAACAAGTCAGGAAGTCAACCAGCAGTTTAACAAGTCAGGAAGTCAGGATGCTGACAATCCAACAAGTCAACAAGCAAACAAGTTACGCAAAGCCACTTTCAAGTTGAGTCAATCAGTATTGGAGCAGCTAGACACGTTTCACTTGCAGTTGCAATTGGAACTGGGTAAGGCGAATGCACCTTACAAAGAGGCGCTCGTCGAAGAAGCAATCTCCCAACTCCTTGAGCAGATGCTTCAAAACCGCGATCTACTTGTAGCCAGACTACAGGAAAGACAACGCCGGAGTAGAGGTTGAATCTAAAGTGGCATTGTACCGAGATAGACGTAAAATCCTGCAAGATAGACTAAAAATCCTTATCCTATCAAGGTTTGGAAATTTGCTATATCAGAATTAAAAAAGCCGTTATTTGCAATGAAAAAGCAAGTCTTTTGTAGGCATCTTGCAGATTTTGACAAACATCTCGGTGCAATGCCTTGGAGGCTTGGGGGTATTGAGACGGGCTAGAGGAAATGGTTGCAAATTGAACCGCAGTGCTGCCATTCTAGGGGTTAAGATCGACTCTTCTTTCTGACTCAAAGAAATTCTTTGGAAGCCGTACTTCACCGCTAATAAGATAGATGAATGACATTGCAATGGAATTCGTTCTGCCGCTAGATTTAGTCAGAAATTCTCTTACGGGCTTCGTTGCCCGATTTGCAGTGCTGATGATGCTGGGATGGATGACAGACCAAATTCGCAAATCAGAAAAAAGCATTATGCCTGTTCAAAAGGCAATCTTGATTGCAGGGGTGCTGTCAATTGCGAGTAGCTTTACAAATTGGCGTTGAAGCTTAGGTATCCTTTTACAGGACTGAAAGCTCCCAAGCGCGAAGGACTTCGTGAGTCAATCATCATTTGGGTTGACATTGTGTTTAACTTATCCATAGATGGAGATAGGTATGGCGATCGATGACCCCATTGAATCCCGCTGGGGTTCAGCAGTCCTGCAATTGGTCTTGCTTTCGTTCGGACTGATGATCTTATTTGCGCTCGTCTACTGGGGAATAGATGGACTGAACTGGGGATTACTGCAAGATCGGGAGGGTAAACGAGCAGTCAGATTTTTACCATTTCTTTATTTCAGCATTGAAACCTTTTTTCGGATTGGGTATGGAACCCAAGTACCGCTGGGAGCAATGTGGATCGCTGTCACCTTAGAAGCTCTCAGTCATTTTGTGGTCGAGATTCTCTTTGTCGCTCACTTTGCGACGCTGAGTTTAAACAAATTAGTTTCGCTCAGCAATCGCACGCGCCTGGAAAACCTGCTGAATCGTTTTTAGATTGCCAACTCCATCGTGTCACTCGATTCAATCAATGGATAAGCCAAACCGTATCTTGATTTTATTTGCTCATCCGGCACTGGAAAAGTCACGAATCAATCGCCAATTGATTAAAGCCGTTCGTGGAATGGACTCCATTACCATTCGCGACCTATATGAGCACTATCCCAACTTTCATATTGATGTGAAGTTTGAGCAAGCGCTTCTGGTCACCCATGACATCATTATTTTTCAACATCCCTTCTACTGGTACAGCAGCCCTGCCATCCTCAAAGAATGGCAAGATCTAGTGCTGGAACATGGCTTTGCCTATGGTCATAATGGCACTGCCTTACGCGGAAAAAAGCTCCTTTCTGCTATTACCACTGGAGGGAGCGAGCAGGCTTATTGCCGACAGGGACATAATTACTTCACAATCCGAGAACTTCTGGCTCCCTTTGAGCAAACGGCACATCTGTGTGGGATGGAATACTTACCACCGTTTGTGATTCACGGAACCCACCAACTACAGGAGACTCACCAAATTTCTAGGTATGTCAAAGACTATCAAACCGTGATTCTCATGCTACGCAACCACGCGATTGATTGGGAGCAACTGCTGCAACACCGACATCTAAATCATTACCTTGAGCAAGCGCTCGACACGCAGGAGACACCTCTCCATGTCCAATGAAAACTTATTCTTTCAGGCTTTCGTCTACCTAGCGGCGGCAGTCATTACAGTGCCAATTTCCAAACGACTGGGACTGGGTTCTGTATTGGGATATTTGATTGCTGGAGTCGTTATCGGTCCGTTCGGGCTGCGTCTAGTGGGGCAGGAAGGTCAGGATGTCATGCGCTTCGCTGAGTTTGGCGTGGTGATGATGTTATTTCTAGTAGGCTTGCAACTTCAGCCCGATCTGCTGTGGCGGATGCGAGTCCCAATCTTGGGATTGGGCGGATTGCAGATGGTTGCTAACGTTGTCCTCCTGTCAGGGCTAGGAATCCTGTTGGGACTGTCGTGGCAAACCGCACTGGCGATCGCGCTGATCCTGCCCCTCTCTTCGACGGCGATCGGCGTACAAACCCTGACTGAACGGGGACTCATGAGAACAGAGGGAGGACAGTCCGCCTTTTCAATCTTGTTGTTTCAGGCAGTTGCCGTTATTCCTATCCTGGCACTGTTGCCCCTGCTGACCACAAATCCTGGAGAGGCGGTGAGTCAAACTGCGACATCAAGCAATACACTGGCAGGCTGGCAACAAACTCTACTGGTCATGAGTACGGTGGGCGGTATTGTCGTGGGTGGGCGATTCTTGATGCGTCCGGTATTTCGCTTTATTGCGGCTACTCGCCTGCGCGAGATTTTTACGGCGACGGCACTACTGCTGGTTGTGGGAATTACCCTGGCAATGCAAGCAGTTGGATTATCTCCAGCATTGGGAACGTTTGTAGCGGGGGTGGTGCTGGCGGAAAGTGAGTATCGTCATGAGTTAATGAGTACCGTTGAACCGTTCCAGAGCTTGCTGCTGGGGTTATTTTTTCTCTCGGTCGGAGCTAGCATCAATTTCAACTTAATCCTGGGGCAACCGTTGCTGATTTTCGGGTTAATTGTCGGAGTCTCCATCCTTAAATCTGGGGTGTTAATTGCGCTAGGGAAGCTATTCAAACTGGATTTGAATCAGAGTATCTTGTTTGCGTTTGCCCTGGTACAAGGTGATGAGTTTGCGTTTGTTTTGTTTTCTTTTGCAGCACAGAGCAACGTGCTTTCAGAGAATCTGGCAGGCAGCTTGATTGCCGTTGTCGCCCTTTCGATGCTGCTATCGCCGCTGTTTATGATTGCCTACGATCGCCTGATCGTACCTCGTTTTCTTTTACAGTTAGACGATCGGGAAGCCGATGACATTGAAGACAATGAAAACTCTGTAATCATTGCTGGGTTTGGGCGATTTGGTCAAATTGTCGGACGGTTGTTGCTCGCGAATGGCTATCCAATTACCGTTTTAGAGTATAACCCAGCCCAAATTGAGCTATTGCGGCGCTTTGGCTGGAAGGTATTTTATGGTGATGCCTCTCGGATCGATCTGTTATATGCAGCTGGGGCAGCACAGTCTAAACTTCTGGTCGTAGCGATCGACGATCGCGAGCAAATCCTGGAGATTGTAGACTTGGCACGTAAGCACTTTCCGCACCTCAAGATTTTAGCGCGGGCGATCGATCGTCGCCATTGCTACGAGTTGATTCGCCGTGGAGTAGATGTGATTCAACGCGAGACATTTGGGTCGGCGTTAGATATGGGCGTTGAGGCATTGAAGCTATTGGGATTACGAGCCTATAAAGCACATCGCGCTGCTCAAACCTTCAGACATCATGATGAAGAAGCATTGTATGATATGGCTTCTGTAGAAGGAGATGACACCGCTTTGATGGCACGCTCTCGTCAATTAGCACAAGATCTGGAGCGAATTTTGCAGTCTGACGAACGAGAAATCGCCCATGACGATCGAGCTTGGGATGTCCTAGCTCAGCAAAGAGATGCTATCTGAGACGTGCAACAAGTCAGAGCAATCGCTGCAATTGCTAAATAAAAATATAGATCCAGTTTCATGAAAACTACTTGCAGCCTTCCACAAAATCAATCACTTGATGTAAAGACCCTGGTTTGGTCACGATCAGCATAGTTGAATCGGGTTCCAGTACCGTACTACCGTTAGGAATCATCAGATTCTCGTGGGGATGGGGTTGATAGCCAATAATTAAAGAACCTGCGGGGAACCGGGGATCTCGAGCAATTTCGGCAACGCTACGATTAGCAACATAACAACTTTCTGGAATGGAAAGTTTCAGTACCTCAATCTGCCCTTGCTCAAAATGCATCATCGATTCTACTTGCGGATACTCGATCGCATTCACCATTGTGGCAACTGCCAAGTCAACAGTACTGACAATATGGTTGGCTCCTGCAAGGCGTAGCGGTTCGGCAAAGTCGCGATGTCGCATTCGTGCCAAAATGTGGGAAGCTCCGTAGTGCTTGGCAAGAGTCACCATTGCCAAATTCAAGGCATCATGGCGAAGGACAGCCGCTACAGAATCAGCTTTGCGAATCCCTGCTTCTAACAAAACTTCCGTATTTACCGCACTTCCTTCAAAAGCCATCACCCCCACTTGTTCGCGGGCATAACGGCAAGCAATAGGATCGATATCAATAATGGCTACGGTATGCCCTAGTTCTACAAGGCTTTGCGCTAGACTTAGCCCCACTAAACCTGCTCCGCCAATGAGGACGTACATTGTTGTTTCCTAATGCTACTGTTCCTTGCTTTACTTTAAGGGCTAGCAAACGATTAGATTGTACTTTAAACAAATGTAAGTTTGCGCGCACCAGAAGTAGATGAGTTTTCTATAGCAGCCAATGCAATGTCTGTGCTCACCTAAACATAGCAAGACGAGTATAGGAAGCCTATGCTGCTTCTACCTTAAATATCGGCAAACCTTTACTGAAGCCTTCGATCCACTTTACGAGCGATGGCAAGTGAGCAACAGCTCATCAAGCGGTCTAAGCCATGCTTCGGGGTTTGATTGGTAGTTCAACCTGAAAGTTCGAACCTTTACCTACTGTACTTGCTACATGAATTTGACCGTTATGGGCTTGAACAATTTGTCGAGCGATCGCCAATCCTAACCCAAAGCCGCCACTATCTTGCGATCGTTCTGTGTCAACTCGGTAAAAGCGATCGAAGATATAGGGTAGATCTGCTTCTGGAATTCCAATACCAGTGTCGATGACCTGGATGACTGCCCAACCTGGATGGAGGACTAAGCGCAACTGCACAGTTCCACTAGCAGGAGTGTATTTACAGGCATTGTCGAGCAAATTTTCTACTGCTTGCCGCAGTAAGTCTGGGTCAGCCCATAACTCAATTGGTTGCTCGGACAACTCATAGGTTAGACTGATGCTTTGGGACATTGCTCGCTCCAGATATTGTGATGCTAAATTCTCCAGCAGATCGTTGAGATTTAACAGCTTGAGAGATTGAGGCAGAATTTGCCCTTGTTGACGAGCTAATAGCAATAAATTGTTAACCAAAGTCCCCATCGATTTAGCACTATCTATAATATTTTCCAACGGCTGATGGTATTGCAAATCGTCCGCTGCTATCATTAACGCAACTTGGGCATTGGTAAGAATGGCAGAGAGCGGCGATCGTAACTCATGGGAAGCATCAGCAGTGAACCGTTGAAGTTGGTGATAGGATTGTCGAATCGGCTGCATCGCTGCTCCACCAAGCAACCAACCTGTCAGTCCGATCAACCCCAGTGCTACAGGTACAGCAAGAGTTAATACAACTTGAAACTGACTAAGACTGTTTTGAGTCTCAGCTAGTGGCATAGCAACTTGAAGATAGCCAAGTATCCCGTGCCGTCCTTCAACGGGCAACGTGACTTGACGAAGCCAGAGTTCGTCTTCCAATAGCGGATCGACAGATTTAATCGTGAGAAATCCAGGGGATACATTCAACTGCTCTGGGGGAGGAGTACCGAAAAATCGAATCGACTGCCCTTGAGGGTTGTACCACCGAACGTAGACTAAATTTTTATCCAAGGGGTGAGAGCCGCTGCCTAATAGCGGTACATTGCTCAGATCGACTTGTTTGTGCCCCTGGCGCCACTCATATTGCACGCTAGCTGCCATCACCCTTGTTCTGTCATATAGCAGCCGGTCTAAAACATCTAGTTTGTCTTTAATTTCAAAATAATAAATTACCCCAGCGAAGACCACGAGAATACTACCCATTGAAAGGGTGAACCAACGAGCTAGATTCCGACGACTGTGGTTGAACACTTTTCAAACTTCAAAGTCAATGCTTTTGAGGAACAAGACGATAGCCCATACTATAAACAGTCTCAATCCAATCAGCTGCTCCCACCGCCTGCAAGCGTTGACGAAGCTTGCGAACCAGAACAGTTATGGCATTGCTTTCTGGCTCAGTCCCCCACTCCCATAACGCTTGCTCAATCTGGTTGCGAGTCAAAACTTGTCGGGGATGACGCATGAAGTACTCTAACAACTGAAACTCTCGACTGGAGAGAGAAACGACTTTGCCTTGTCGTTCCACAGCCAGCGTGTCGAGGTGGAGTTGGAGATCGCTAAGGCAGAGAATATCTGCCTCCCAGAGGGGAGATCGCCGCCGCAATGCCCGCACTCGTGCCATGAATTCTACAATGTCGATTGGCTTAACCAGATAGTCATCTGCTCCTGCATCTAACCCAGTTACTTTCTCAGGTGTGGTATCTCTGGCTGTAATCATCAGCACCGGAGCAGTTTTACCTGCTGCTCGATACTGGCGACAGAGATTTAACCCACTGATGTGGGGTAACATCCAATCTAAAATCAGTAGGTCATACTCTTTTTCAGATAAGAGCCACTGAGCGGTTTCCCCATCCTTCACCCCGTCCACGCTATGTCCTGCTTGGGAGAGAACGATTTGAAGGGGCATCAATTGTTTAGGATCATCCTCAACCAGTAAAATTCTCATACCATTCCAGCAAGATTCTCATACCATTGCTGTTGCGCTTTGCTTTATCAGCATAGAATTTAATGTAATTAGCACATCGTCTATAGGTAAGATTTCAGGAGGGCGATCGCGGCATTAGAGTGCAGATACGAGCGGACTTATAGAATGAATGGGACAGGGTGAAGCGTGCGGCGTACGATCGAACGTTGGCTACAAGTATCGGGGATAGAGTTTTGGTCGCCTTTACCATTTGTAGCGGCAGGATTCTGGTTTGTCTGTAGTCTCCTGGCTGCTCAGGAATTAAGCCGCTCCTACAGTACAAAGAACAAACTTCAATCAGATACTCAATTGGAAGCAAAGGTATCGGTAAACGTATTGCTGATCAATGCTACTATCAACAGAACAAAGGGAGTGACTCAGGTAGAAGTGGAGACAGCGGAACCGATCCTAAAGCGATTGGAAATGGAATTGCCAACAATAGAGGTCGAGCGGATAGAAACGGCGATCGCTCAAGAACTAGGATTATCCCGACAAAATATCAGGCAGTTAGTACGCTACGAAATCATTGAGTGAAGTTAGTTTCGCTTTAATAAAAGCTTTTTTGAGCTGAAGCAATAACACGAGCTTTAGAGGCATTTAAACGCCGCAAACCATTCAAATCCAAATAGCTAAACCCAACTTTCGAGAAGAAGGGCAGGACGCAGAACAGGAGTGTCTCAATCGTCTGATTGACCCAACCCAGCCCCGAAGGACCGATCAGCCAAGTAATTGGGTAGCTAATCCACAACACTGTGAAGTAAGTGACGAGTTTGTCATAGAGTTTTGATAGTTCCACACCTTGCCCGCGAGTTTTGGCGCGTAGAGGCAGCCAAATTCCCCAAAGCACGATTGAAAATGCGGCTACGCCGCAGGCATACCACAGATATCTCATCCAATCCACAGTAGACAAATCAGCTACTAGCCCAGTCACCACCACGATCGCTTGAGTTCCCATCAGAGAACCAATTAGAGTCCAGTCTTTTGCAATGTAGTACATCGCTGTCCAAGAGAGTGCCAGCAATAGCAAGGGGGTAGTCACAATCCAATCAATATAACGAGCATAGTGAGTAATTTGACCTGCCACTTCCACTTTTCCCTGACCTAATGCCATTGCCATGTATGCCAAACCTGACCAGATCGGAATGAAGCTAGCAACCAAATACTCGTACTTGGGAACGCCACGCGGGTTGGTGCCCAGTGAAATGAAGTAAAGCGCCCCGATCGCCATTGCTGCTACATAAATCCAGTGAAACGTTGCCTGCAAGTCCATAAGCTACCTCCATTGGCTTGCCTTTTAGTCTTGAGGACAAATGTGATCCAAAAGTGAGCAACGTCAACGAGTCGATCATATTTCACTCACATTTGCAAACGACGCTAGAGACAACGTGAAGCAACAGAAAAACCCTTGACTTAAATCATCTTTAGTTGCTCTCTCGTTGCCATTTTGCGTGAAGGAAGTGCTATGGCAGTAGCGGATGTAGAGAAATCAACCAAACACCTATGGCATTATCTTGCTATAGAGGAAGTTGCTCGGCTTTTAGCAACCGATCTTGAAACGGGTCTATCTGCCAATGAGGCAGCAGAACGGCACGATCACCTGGGTCCAAATCAGTTAACAGCGAAAAAAAGAGAAAGCGCCTGGTTACGATTCCTCCAGCAATTCAATCAGCCTCTACTTTACATCTTGTTAGTTGCAGGGGTGGTGACTGCATTTTTGCAAGAGTGGATCGATTCAGGCGTGATTTTTGGTGTGACTCTAATCAACGCCATCATTGGCTTCGTTCAAGAAGCTAAAGCTGAGAATGCCATCGCCGCCTTAGCAGAATCCGTAACGACGGAGGCAACCGTTGTACGAAACGGTCAAAAGCTAGTCCTTTCTTCTAGCGATCTAGTTCCTGGCGATCTCGTTTTGCTATCCTCCGGTGACAAAGTGCCTGCCGATCTACGGCTGAGCGAAATTCGCGATTTACAAGTGGATGAGTCTGGCTTGACAGGAGAATCGGTTCCGGTTGAAAAAGATCTCAAACCGCTGCCTCCGGAGACTGCTCTAGCAGAACGGATAAATATGGCTTACACGGGTAGCTTAATCACTTTCGGCCAAGCACGTGGGCTAGTTGTGGGAATTGGAGAGATGACAGAAGCAGGACACCTCTCCCACTTGATGCAACAGAGTACAAGTCTAGAAACCCCATTGACTCGTAAAATTGATAAGTTTAGCAAAACTCTGCTGTATGTCATCTTGGGGTTGGCCGCGTTTACCTTTGCTGTGGGAGTTGCCCAAGGTGCATCCTGGGTTGAGGTGTTTAAAGCTGCTGTCGCTTTAGCAGTGAGTGCAATTCCTGAAGGCTTACCAGCTGTTTTAACCGTTACTTTGGCGATAGGCGTTTCACGGATGGCGGCTCATCACGCCATTATTCGCAAGTTACCAGCGGTTGAAACATTAGGTAGCACAACGGTAATCTGCTCTGACAAAACAGGAACGCTGACTGAAAACCAAATGACGGTTCAGGAGATTTATGCCGGTGGACAACGCTACACGGTCAGCGGTGGGGGCTATGCTCCGGATGGAGAGATTTTCCTGGACGAACAACCTGTTGACTTGGCAAATGCACCAGCCCTGTACGAATGCTTGCAAGCAGGACTATTGTGCAATGACTCACATTTGAAGGAAGAGGATGGCAACTGGGTAGTGGTTGGCAGTCCTACGGAAGGAGCGTTGGTTGCTGTAGCTCGTAAAGCAAGTTTAACATCGCAATCTTTGGAACAGACACTTCCCCGACTCGATACGATTCCTTTTGAATCTCAGTTTCAGTACATGGCAACCCTGCATGACACCAGATCAGAAAGGTCGATCTATGTCAAGGGTTCAGCCGAGGCGATCCTCAAGCGATGCTACCAAATGCTCGATACTCATGGAGATAGGATTGCAGTCAATTCAAAGCAGATAGAGCGATCTGTAGATGAGATGGCGAAGCAAGGGCTGCGGGTACTCGCACTTGCCAAGAAAGTTGTACCGCGTTCGCAGTCTTCAATTGAGCATTCTGACATTGAGAAAGATTTAATTTTTCTGGGACTGCAAGGCATGATCGACCCACCTCGCCCAGATGCGATTGAAGCAATTCATTCCTGTCAGTCGGCTGGTATCCAAGTCAAAATGATTACGGGCGACCATGCAATGACTGCGGCGGCGATCGCCCAGAAGATCGGGCTGAACCAAAGCGAAGATGCTCCCGTTTTCACGGGTCAAGATCTCAGCCAAATGGACGATCGGGAACTAGCAAATGCTGTAGAGCAGAGTATGGTATTTGCTCGCGTCGCACCCGAACAAAAGCTTCGCATCGTTGAGACGCTTCAATCCAAAGGTGAGATTGTGGCGATGACCGGAGATGGAGTCAATGATGCCCCAGCCTTAAAGCAAGCCGATATTGGGGTGGCAATGGGGATCGCTGGTACGGAAGTCGCGAAAGAAGCGGCTGACATGCTCTTGACCGACGATAACTTTGCCTCAATCGAGGCGGCAGTTGAGGAAGGACGCACGGTTTATAAAAATTTGCTGAGAGCGATCGCCTTCATCTTGCCTGTAAATGGTGGAGAATCGATGACGATTTTGATTGGGGTACTTTTGTCAACGGCATTGCCGATTCTTCCGGTGCAAATTCTTTGGTTGAATATGGTTAGCTCCGTAGCTTTGACAGTACCTTTAGCGTTTGAGCCTGCCTCTGTTGGGGTCATGCAACAACCTCCCCGTCCGACGAACAAACCCCTTCTATCTGGTAGCCTGCTGACACGGATTCTGGCAGTCTCTGTTTTCAACTGGATTGTAATTTTTGGCACGTTTGAATGGATCGTTCAAACCACAGGAAATGAAACTTTAGCTCGGACGATGGCAATTCAGGCATTGGTTGCAGCAGAAGCTTTTTACCTGTTAAGCATCAGTCGATTTATCCCAGCGCTCTTTGCCAGAATACGGGGCAAAGATGAATCCATTGGCTATGCTGTGGCGATCGGCATTGGTTGTGTATTCATCTTTCAAACGCTTTTTAGTCAATGGAGCGTGATGAACCAGCTATTTACAACTGAGACACTGAGTTTGATTCAAGGCTTAATTTGTCTTGGTTTGGGAATCCCGATGATTGCTCTAGCAGCCCTGTTAAAGCGTTTTGCACCTCTCAAGTAGCCTCTCTGTAGCGCGGCTTGGCAACTATTTTCCAACTCTACTGGTAGAGAGTATTCACTCTTACAACATCAAACTTTCAAAAATCAATATGACCGATCATAACCTTAAACATGGTATTGGTATATTTTCTCATCGTCAAAACGCAGAACAGGCACTTACCGAGCTGCAAAGCATTGGCTTCCCCATGCAGAAGATTTCTATGGTGACAAAAACCCCCGAAGGCGATGAGGTTCTAGGTTGTAATGTCATTCAACGACCGCCAATTACACGAGCTGAAAGTGCGATAAAGGGCGCGCTGGCAGGGAGTACAGGAGTAGGATTAATGACTTTAATTGTTGGACTGGGCATCTTGCTAGTCCCTGGAGTGGGTCCTGCCTTGGCTGTGGAAAGTATGGTAGCGGTTATTTTAGGTAGTGGAGCTGCTACAGTTGCCGGCGGACTGCATGGCGCGCTGCGAGGTTGGTTTGTTCCCGAAGAACAAGCCAGATTTTACAGCGAGCGATTTAACCAAGGAGATTACCTAGCGATCGTAGAAGCAACAGAGGATGAGATCCAAAAGGCTGAAGCTGTTCTCAGCCATTGGGGAATTCAGGAGTGGCATATTTATAATGTTCCCTAAATAGTTTTCAGAAGTTACGCAGTCGATTCCCCAACAGAGTTAAAAAGAGGACATTAGTTTCCCCCCCCTTTTGTTAAGCGAGTATAGGGGGGATCGAGATCTGAAACTTCAAGTGCGTAACTGCTGTGCTCCCTCAACCCCCTCAGCTTCCCTAGCCCCGAGTCCCTAGTTGTGTCCAATCAACCAAAATCTCGAACTTTAGCTGGAATTGCGGGGATCGTTGCAGTAGCAACCCTGTTGAGTAAATTAGTTGCCTTGTTTCGCCAACAGGCGCTCGCGGCGGCTTTCGGTACGGGTATAGCTGCTAACGCCTACAACTATGCCTACATCGTCCCTAGTTTCTTTTTAATCTTGCTGGGAGGTGTAAATGGTCCGATCCACACCACGATTGTCAGCATCTTGGAGAAACGCAGCAAACAGGAAGTTGCTCCCCTAGTTGAAAGCGTGACAACTCTGGTCAGTGGGGTGCTGTTGCTCGTATCCATTGCTCTATTCTTTGCAGCGGATGGATTAATTTATTTGGTGGGTCCGCAATTGAGCCAGACAGCCCACGCGATCGCCGCCGAGCAATTGCGAATTATGTCGCCGATGATTTTACTATCGGGATTAATTGGGATTGGTTTTGGCACGCTCAATACTGCCAATCAATACTGGTTGCTGTCTCTCAGTCCCGTACTTTCAAGCATCACGATTATTTTGGGGTTGGGAATCTTATATTTATCCTTGGGGAGCCAAATAATTTCTCCTGCTTATGTGGCAATTGGAGGGCAAGTTTTAGCCTGGGGAACGCTAGCAGGGGCATTGCTTCAGTGGATCGTACAACTGATCGTGCAGTGGCGATTACGACTTGGTACGCTGCGGCTGCGGTTCGATTTTCGCTCTCCTGGCGTGCAGCAAGCAATTAAGTTGATGGCTCCGGCTGTTTTTGCTTCTGGGATGCTACAAATTAATCTGTTCAGCGATTTTTTCTTTGCTTCTGGTATTCCTGGGGCAGCAGCAGCTTTCAACTACGCCAACTTAATCGTTCAGACTCCCCTCGGCATCATTTCCAATGTCATTTTGCTCCCCTTATTTACAATTCTTTCTCGCTTTGCCGATCCGTTAGAGTGGGATAATCTCAAATCGCGGCTGCGGCAGGGATTAATTTTAACGGCTCTCACGATGCTTCCTTTAGGAGCTTTATTTGCAGCTCTAGCGATGCCAATTGTCCGAATTGTGTACGAACGCGGAGCCTTTCAACAAGACGATTCGCAACTCGTAGCCTCAATTTTAGTTGCCTACGGCATTGGTATGTTTGTCTACTTAGGGCGCGATGTTGTGGTACGAGTGTTTTATGCTTTGGGAGATGGAGAAACGCCCTTCCGCGTTGGGTTGTTAAATATATTTCTCAACGCTCTACTAGATTTTATCCTGATCGAACCTTTTGGTGCGCCTGGAATTACGCTAGCGACAGTAGGAGTCAATACGATCTCGACGCTGATATTTTTGGGCATTCTGCACCGCAAGCTCCAGGGCTTACCTTTGCGGCAATGGAGTTTACCATTTTTGGGGTTAATTACTAGTAGCTTTATTGCTGGGGCAGCTAGCTGGGGGACTCTCTGGAGTTTGCAACATTTTTTCGGCAGTCAGGGATTAGTTTTACTATTGCTGCAAACGATCGCCTCTGGCTTCGTCGGCATTGGAGTTTTCGCCTCGATCGCCACCCAAATGAAATTACCAGAAATCGATTTATTGATTTCTCGACTCAAGAAGAGGGCTTAGGAGCTAGAAGAGAGCTAGGGAAGCTGAGGGAGCTGAGGGAGAAAAACTGGCAGGAGTTACGCAATTGGGTGAAGGGAGTAGCGAGGAGCGCTCAGGTAAGTCCGAATTGCATCCCGAATAATAGCGAGTTTAGCTTCGTACCAACTAATACCTGTAGCAAACCAGTATAGTTCTAAGCGTAAGAATGCCCGAATTGCCAATCCAAAGGGAATTGCGTTGCGCCCGCTTGAGCCACTCCGCGCACTCTTCGTGACGCGGATTCAGGCAAGGTATGAATGGGGTGAAATGAGCAGTGATTCCGAAAGTTACGCACTTGGAATTGATGAGCCGTTTTCAATATCTCGCTCACCAGCAATAAAACTGTATCAATTGAAGTCTCTGAAATGTAAGGGCTTCAAATCCTTGCTGTACCGTATTAAATTACTGTACCAAATAGGCTATAGGTTAATTGATAGGTTAATTGATACTTAAAGAATTACAAAAAATATTGAGTGATAAAATGCTTGGTGGGTAGCCATTTTACTTTCTAGTTTGCCTCTGGTACTAGGCTCACTAGATCTACTCCAATACGATTGCTCCAACGTCCTAGCGCACAAGGGCGGAGTGTATCGCTCATATCTGTCGGTAAAAAGGTAACCAATTCTTCAAATGACATCTCAATTGGATGAGAGACGTACTGTTGAAGGAGCGTCGAGCAAAGCTGTACTATCGGCAAGCGATGCCCAAGCATAGCCAAAGGATGCCGAGCTCTCGATTGGTCAAGCCAAGCCATGATACCCATTGGCTCCATTCCTGTACTACCACGGGTATTAGAGACTACCGTAACTTGCTCCCGGGAATCTTCAAGCTTATCGCGCTTGCGTTTGGGCCACACCAAGTACTTCATAATGGTTGAGAAGTGTGCTTTTGAAACTTCATGCTGAGAGCGATACAGGACTAAACATGCGGCCAACCAAGGCTGTTTTTGTATTAGTGCACAAACCTGACTTTCATCCAAGGTTAACAATGCTTCTAAGTCAAGATGAATCGCCTTTGAGATGAGAACTTCCAAGCTTTCACGGTTCATCGCTTGCTCCAAGCGAGCTACAGCATCAGGAAGCAAAACATGATAGGTATCTCGGACATGGGAGCGAAAACCGCCAAAACCCTGTCGAAGTGGTACTAGCTCTGTGAACAGGAGTAGATCCCGCAGTAGGGATGAGTCATCATTGGCAGCACTAGAAGCCTTGACTGTTCGGTCTGCATACCAGCAGACAGCATACTGCCGATGCTCATCCAGGAAGAAGTCAGTGGAAAATGGGTTCCGGCGGATAAAGTCAGCTATCAAATCCCGGATAGCAAACATCAACGTGGCAGCAGCGGTCAATGCTTGAATGGACTCGTGTGCCTGTATACCCTTTGGATGATTTATTGCTTCTTCTATCAGCAGATTTGCTGCCCCCTGCAAGCTCACGGATTTCTTCAGCAGGGTGATGAACTCCACCTCTTGAAATTTGCCTGTAAAGGTTATAAATGAATCGTCCTCAAACAGATTGCCTAAGCGATACATAGGCTGCCGCATCCCAGGGTGTTGCACTTCGGTGCAAGGACCATTCATCTCGATATAAGTGATGAAGCTATCGCGATGAGGATGGTGTAGAGTATTAGCAAGTGCTTGAAAGTATTCAAGAAATGGTTGCTTGCCGTTGACGAAAAGCAGTGCCAATCCCTTGCCGGGTAAAACTGCTTCAGCTGGCGAGTGACGACGTACAGCTTGTTGAGCGTGCCGCTCGACCGAAGTGCCTAGTATTCCTAATAAAGTTAAAAGCTGCCAGCCTTCTCGCGTGCTGAGCGCATCAATTGTAGGTAGCTCCTTAAGCGCGCAGTCATTCACAATGCTTGCCATGTCTTCAGGCATCAGCTCCCCTTGAAGTACTCTTGTATTCATAGGATAGAACTCGGAAAAAATCCATTCCTTCAATGAGTAGGTGTCGCAGTCCATGTTAGTTTCTGTAGTTGCTCTTGCACTTAGGATATTCGCGTATCAATAAGTAGTCTGTCATACTGGAAGCGCGATCGTTCATTCGGCTAACTAGGATAAGAACCCAAAACGTTTGGACAAGTAATACTAATCTTCAATCGGACTAGGAAAGGTTAAGGATGGAAAAGAGTCACATCTCCCTCCTTTAACTCTTTATCTTTCTTAACCGAGAGGATTAGAATCACAATCTATATTTACAAATTTATTTAGAAATGAAAAAAATCTCTCCCGTAATTGTTGCCAAAGTAGCGGGAACATGATGACCTGCTATATGGATGAGAGAACTTGCAGCAGCAAGAAGTCATGAGTAGTCAACCAACAAAAACGCAAAATCAGCAAGCTAAAATCCAAAATCGCAAAATGCCACTGCAATTCGTTTTTTTAGTACCTTTTGTGGTACAGGTTGTAGTAGCAGTTGGGTTAACGAGCTATCTCTCCTTTTGCTCTGAGCGACAGACTGCTTTATTGAATCAGGTAGTTTTAGGAACGACGCTCTTTCTGGGACTGGTAACTGCTCAGTGGTTTGCTAAACCGCTCTTTCAGTTAATTAACGCATCTCTTGCCACAGCTAATGGTGGAGCGGAGCAGCGCATTGGTAAAGATATTCCTGTAAATGAATTGGAGGAAATGACACAGCAGTTACACGAATCCTTGGAAAAGTTTACCAAAGTGTTTCGTGCTAGCCCTGACCCTATTCTAATCTCGACGTGGGCAGAAGGACGCTTCATCGAGGTGAATGACAGTTTCCTTAGCCTTTTTGGTTACACTCGCGAAGAGGTAATTGGTTTTACCTCAGTTGACTTAGGGCTTGGGATTAACCTGGAAGAGCGTGCTCAAGTTATACAACGTTTGCAAGCGGAAGGAGTGATTCGCAACCTAGAATTTGATTGCTGCTCCAAGGCAGGTGAAATTAAGACATTCCTACTCTCAGCAGAGATGATTGAAATTGATGGACAAGCCTGTATTCTCTTCGTAAGTAAAGATATCACAGAGCGCAAACAAGCAGAATTAACCTTGAAAGACTCCGAAGCCAAACTCAGTAGCATCCTTAGTAGTGCTGGAGCTGTCATTGCCAGGTTTCGTCTCTTCACTAACCAAGACTGGACATATGAGTACTTTTCTGCTGGAACCGAGGCAATTTTTGGCTATTCACCAAAGGAATTGAAAGCTAATAAAACCCTTTGGATATCACGCATTCACCCGGAGGACGTTAAAACTGTTATTCCGCAAATCTTTGAGAGCGTCTTCGCTGAGCGCCAGACTAAAGTTGAGTTTCGATTTCAGCATCGAGATGGAATTTGGCGTTGGATCTCTGATACCATCGTACCTTACCGCGATGAGTTTGCCGATTGTTGGGTTGTGACTTGCGTTGAAGTTGACATTACTGAACGCAAAATAGCGAATGAAGCTTTGCAGAAACTCAACGCCAACCTCGAATTTCAAGTGGCCGAGCGGACGGCACAACTGCAACAGGGACTTGAATTTGAAGCGATGCTAAAGCGGATTACAGATAAAGTGCGCGATAGTCTCGACGAAAGCCAAATCTTGCAAACCGCGGTACAGGAATTGGCCGTTGTACTGGGAGCGACTTGTTGTAATACAGCATTATACGATCTGGAGTCAGGCACTTCTACCATCTACTATGAGTACGCCACCATCAACCCTGGGGCGCAGGCTCGTCGGATACAAATAGCTGCCTTTCCTGAAGTCTACCAACAGCTCCTGCAAGGGCAGTCTTGCCAATTTTGTTCCATCTCTCCTAACCCTGTTCGTGGTCGAGTTGTCATGCTAGCCTGTCCGATTAAAGATGACCAAGGGGTGCTGGGCGACTTATGGTTAATCAATCAGCCAGACATAGCCTTTAACGAGCCGGAGATTAGATTAGTGCAGCAGGTGGCAACCCAATGCGCGATCGCTCTACGCCAAGCCCGACTTTATCAAGCAGCTATGGCACAAGTCAAAGAATTGGAAAAACTGCATCGCCTTAAAGATGATTTCCTAGATACAGTTTCCCATGAGTTACGCTCACCGCTGTCTAACATTAAAGTAGCGCTCTCTCTGCTAGAAGTCACCCTAAAACAAGCTGGATTCTACGATGCAGAGCCTAACCGAGTAGAGCGGTACTTGCAGATTTTACGGAACGAGTGTCAGCGAGAGATTAGCCTGATCAATGACTTGCTAGACTTGTCACGCTTTGATGCTGAAAGTGACCCCTTGAGCTTGACGACGCTTGACCTGTCAACGTGGATTTCTCCTATCGTTGAGTCTTTTACCGAACGTGTCCGCACTCAGCAACAAATTTTGTCAATTAACATTCCCACCGACTTGCCAGCGTTGACAACTGAATCAGCGCTTCTGGAGCGAGTTGTGACTGAACTGCTGCATAATGCCTGCAAGTATACGCCAGCTTCTAAACAAATTCTGATGACTGCCGATGCTTTCTCTAATCGGCTAAAGTTGATTGTCAGCAATTCTGGAGTTGAAATTTCTGAGTCTGAGCTAGATCGGATCTTCGACAAGTTCTACCGCATTCCCAACAGCGATCCGTGGAAGCATGGTGGAACTGGGTTAGGATTAGCATTGGTTAAGAAGCTAGTAGAACACTTGGGGGGGACTATCAAAGCAACTGCTAGCAATGGATGGACAACCTTCACCGTTGAGCTACCCATTAGGCCTACTCAATGCTAATCAATGCCAAGAGTTGGCGCGATCGCGGAAGCTGATGCAGCAGCTTGAGCGTGATTGGGTTGGAGCCGTGAGCGGCAAGTTAGGGCAACAAAGCGACAACGGCTTTGAAGTGGTTGATGCTGGTATCAAGGTGTTTGAGAAGAAGGCGAAGGAACCCAAGCCACAAGCCACTACAACTGGTGCGGATGCAGCACCCGTCGTGTGACTGAGGCGTTGCCTGGAGAGTTTGCTTTGTAGCGTGGGTGCCAACCATCACCAAAACCACTATTCACGCGCGTTGCTGATATCCAGAGCGACTTCAGGAGTGCTAACACCAGAATGTAGGTTTCATCAATAGTCAACAGTGTTTTGTCACATCGCCCTCAGTTCAAACAGATTTTTCCTCCGGGTGGTTTCCAGTTTGTACCTACATTTTTGGCGAATGCCGCGCTGATACATTTCCTCATCGGGTGGAACCTCAACGATTTCCACCACCAGAATTACGGCTCTCTTATTCACCTGCTGTTGAGCTTCATTCCACAATACTTCTGGCGTTGGTTCCAGACGATGTAGTAGGCTTATAATTGCATCATGGGCAGGCGAGTTTCCACTTTCTGGTTGGACTCGTTCTGCTTCAACATTGCTGGCTTTCTGTGTAGCAATTCAGTTAGTTGATATAGTCGTACTCGTTGACCTTCGATGGATTCATTCCCCTTTTACTCAACTGCGTAACTCTTGAGTTTTATTGCAAAATCAAAATATGAACCGTCTAACTACACGTCGATGGTGTAATTACGCCGTTTTGCTCACCTCAATTTGCTTGGGATTAATTGTGCTTTTTGCACTACTATATATGGGAATAGATCGACTTAGCTGGGGAATGGTGTTAACCCGTCAAGAAACTCGTGAAGTTGACTTTCTATCGCTGCTGTATTTCAGCATGGGCACCTTCTTTCGGATTGGCTATGGCGATCAAGTACCAACTGGCTGGAGTTGTCTGCTTGTTGGGTTAGAAGCATTGAGCAGTTACTTGTTAGAATTGATATTTCTGGCTCAAGTGGTCACAGCAACATTAGAACGGTTCATCTCACAGCGACTGAGAGAAAAATTAGAAGATTTCCCATCACTCAGCTCGCATAGGTATTAGTAATGCTTTGGTTGCTAGGACAATCAGTTTTGGCACAAAGTAGTCCAGTAGACCCCCAAGTTTCTGGGGATTTATCAGAACTGGCAACAATCCTAATTGTTCTACTACTCGTTGCAACAGCTGTTGCTCTGGTCACACAGCAGCTTCGGATTCCTTACGTTACAGGTTTAGTATTAGCAGGTTTACCAATCACTGAGCTATTGTCTCGTCGCATTGGTTTAGATCCTGCTCTTGTTTTAAATCTGTTCCTGCCAATTCTCATCTTTGACGCGGCAATCAATACAGACATCCGCCGTCTACGCAACACGTTTAAACCAGTCGCTCTTCTGGCTGGGCCAGGGGCTGTGTTTTCCTCTGCAATTATTGCTGTTCTATTAAAATATGGGCTTGGACTAGCTTGGATACCAGCGTCCCTCATGGGAGTCATTCTGGCAAACACGGATACAGTCTCAATGATTGCCGTCTTTAAAGAGATTCGCGTGCCCTCCCGTCTTTCCACCATTGTTGAAGGAGAAACCTTATTTAACGATGCTGCTGCCCTAGTTTCGTTCAATCTAATTTTGACAATATATGAAACAGGTTCCCTCACCTTCTCAACAGGAGTTCAACAACTGCTGATTGTCGCTTTGGGGGGTAGTTTCTTGGGGTTAGTTATAGGCTATTTGAGCGTACCTATATTTATTCGTTTAGATAACCCCCTTAGCAGTCTTTTACTAACAGTTGCAATTTCATTAGGCACCTTTCAGGTAGGACAATTTTTGGGGGTATCAGGTGCAGTGGCAGTGGTCGTAGCGGGACTAATTTTCGGAAATGTTGGGCTTTCACGTAGTACTTCCGCCTCCGATCGAATCACCTTGTTTAGCTTCTGGGAATATGCCAGTTTTGCTGTCAACACCTTTATTTTTCTACTAATTGGCATAGAGATCGACCCAATGACGCTGTGGAGAATGTTGCCAGCAATCCTTTTGGTTGTTCTAGCGTATCAAGTAGGACGTATTCTCTCGGTCTATCCGCTGTTAGCTGGAGTCCGCTGGTTCGACCGTCCAATTCCCTGGCTCTGGCAGCACGTTCTGGTTTTAGGTAACATCAAAGGCTCTCTTTCGATGGCACTGGCTCTGAGCATTCCTTTGACTTTGCCAGGACGAGAAGAAATCATCACTCTGGTCTTTGGCGCAGTACTGTTCTCCCTGGTAGGACAAGGGTTAATCCTACCCTGGCTGATCAAGGGATTGAAGCTGTCCAAGGTTTCAAGTATTAGGCAACAGGCTGAAAAATTACAAATTCAATTGATTGCTTCTAAAGCTGCTCAGGATGAGTTGGATAGCCTGCTCAAGGCAGGAGTTTTACCAAGGGCAATCTACGAGGAGATGCGGGCTGCTTACCAGGTAAGGGTGGCAACGTCCGAAAGAAGTTTGCGCGACCTTTATAACCAAAGTTCAGGGCGCTCTGCTAGCGAGCCTAGCGATCGCACCAAATTAGATGCTATTCGCCGCCGCTTGCTGCTAGCTGAAAAAGGCGCGGTGAACGATGCGCTACGCAAACGCATCCTCTCAGAGGACTTTGTACAGGCTTACGTTCAAGAACTCAACGAACAGCTTCTCAAGTTAGAAGACGATTAGCGCATGACTCGCTCTCGTCGATATTCCATCTACCTATGGCATCTTACGGATTTGGATAGTCATGTCAATTAATACCGTACAACCATCGGTATAACCAAATACATTTATTGTCCAAAAGGAGTGAACTGTTTCCAGAATTTCTCCCAAATCCAGACTAAGAGGCATAAGTAGCAAACGAACAGAAAGTATGCTAAGGCTGAAATGCTTGCACATAAGTATTTCAGCTATCTAATCTCAGTGGCTCCCGTGATTTAATTAATAAACCAAACTTATAGCTAGATAGCGATTTTAGAGGCTTTAGGCAGAAAATCTATAATTATACGTTATTATTTTACTTCAAAATTTAACTACTTGCCTCATTAGCGTATGTTCTTGTTCGACTGCTACTTAGGTATTGAGCCGAGATATGACCAAAAACCTGCATTCCGGAGTTCACTCATGCTTGATTTTTCATTGTAGGTAAAGGCGTTTTTGAATGTGATGTAGCAAATTTTCAATGGCAGACAGGATAGGTGTAGCGAACTACAAACATCTAGAGATAAAACTGCTTTCCAAGGCAATTTTGAAACCACAATCGCTGCAAACAAAGGGGGTTTCAAAACCACAATAAGGGTCTTGGCAGCTTTTGGTGATGATTAATCTGATAAGAGTCCAAGCAATGCGACACCCAACTCTTGTTTCTACAAGAACCGTTCGATTAGGATTTCGTCTACATACTTTCCATTGATCTTGGCTTGTCTCTGGGCTGTTCCAATGATGCGAAACCCTTGGCTAAGATAGGCAGCTAATGACGCGATGTTGTCTGCACGGACGAATGCAGATAGCTTCTCGTATCCCTTGCCAAGAGCAGCCTCAAACGTCGCTTGAAACAGACTTCTACCAATCCCCTGTCGTCGATAGCACAAATCGACGTAGGTTCCAATCACTCCGACATGATCGAAAGCACGAGTGTAGGTCGCAAACGGCTCTGTGTTTTGAAACCCCACGACCTTTTGTGTATGCTCACATACCGCTACATGAAAGATCCCCCGTGGGGGAAAGTTCAATATAAACTCCCGTTCCGCCTCTACAGAAAACGGGGTAGACAGCGCTGTGTATACTCCAGCTTTGATGATTGGATTGAGGATACTGACAATCGCCTCAGCGTCCTCAAGTTGAGCTGCTCGAATTAACAAATCCAAGCCACTACCTCCTCATACTATGAAGCATTCTTGTCGATTAACGCGATTCTTAAGCTTTTGTCCGCTGTTCGCAGGGTTCTATTTTCCTGACTTGCCGCTTAGTTCCATGCCCCATTCCTTCCAAGTATCACCAAAAGCTAATAAGAACCTTATTGTGGTTTTGAGACCCCCTTATTTGCAGAGAATGTGGTTTCAAAACTGCCTTGGAAAGCAGTTTCATCTCCCGATGTTTGCAGTTCGCTACATCTACCGCGAGGAGAGTAGGTATAGATAGGCTTTTTCAAACCATATTACCGGAAATTACAAACATCTTGGTGCCACTTATACCCCATGAAGTCATTCAACACTTCGCCAGTTTGGTAGGTGCAGAAGTCAAGATTACATTGGAAGTTCAAGCGAGCATTCCGAATGGAGTACCAGACAATGTGGTTCGCACCGTTACCGAAAACTGTCAAGTTTTGAAATTTACAAGTTAAGAATTTGAGAATGAATGACGGTTGCATATCACCTGATAAAATCGCAGTTAATTGGTTGAGAGAGCAAACCTATAAACTTATTCCTCTGTCCCGATTTCGTTCGGATTTCTGCTGTTGTTGCCGCTGTTGTTGTTGAAGGCTTTCCCGCTCTTGCTCCCAGTGCGATCGCACAAACGATACTATTAATTTTGCTTCCTCCTGCGTCCAATCAACAGGGCTAGTGGCAATTATTTCTTCCACTTCCTCTGCCTTTAGACCTCGGTTAAATGCTCGCGTAGCAATCTCTTTGTCTCGGTCGGTCGGTAATAAATTTTCAAGTCCACGGCTGAATGCTTCATACATTGCCGCCAAATGCTTTGATTGAGGCTGGCGTGGCTGC
>NZ_JACJQX010000049.1:0-41654 GCF_014696895.1 Chroococcidiopsis sp. [FACHB-1243]
AGAGGGAGCAATACTCCTTCCAATTGAAATTATTGAAAGCTATATATAGCAAGTGCTTCCAGAGAAGTGGCACTTTTTTACACGGATCTCGGCTCAATCCCTAGTAGGTGCGCGATCGCAGCATCATACACCCCACTCAGGTAAATGCCAATGTTTTCGCCAAGGTCAGAGCTATGTCAGCTCCGACAATATAAGTGCTATTGCCTAGCAGTAGAGCGTTTGACTTGCGACTTATCTGGCGGCATTAGCGACTGCCAACGGATCGATCGGACTCTGGGTCGTAGGCTGCACGTTGCTCAAACGGAATCGCTTGGGCAACTTCCTGTGGCATCGTCCAAATCTGCATCTGGATGCCAATCGCCTTCAGGGTACTCATCGCCACTCGATCGAGATCGGCATTAGCAACGGCGCAGGGAGCAAGTACAATGCTTCTATCGTACCGTTGCTAGTCTCGGTTCGCGTTTGGCTTTCTGCTATTGTTTGCGCCAATAGTTTGCACTCATAAAGTGATGCCATTGCCCGTCATCACCCAACACGTGCGAGGTCATGACTCGGCGATCGTCGCTCTCGAACTCGATCGCGTCCTTGTACTTCGCCATCTTTCCCTCGCCAGTCATCGCAGGTCCCTCAGAATCGAGCGTCAACATCTTTTCAGCCACGTCCAATTCGCCACTGTCGTACACCCAGAGATGTGTCATCATCGACCCGATCCACGTCCCCACGTACCGCTGCTTCTGCGGGTCGTAGCCGAGAGTCATCAGAGTGGTAGCGCGACCGCAGCCAGGCATCTCGCCCTGTGCTTCGGCTAGAATCCACAGTCCACCAAGCGATCGCACGCTCTCAGTTCCCGTCGATCTTTCGGCAGGTCGATCCGCTCCCATCTTGACTTCAATCTCATACGTCCACTCACCAACGAGTTTTTGCAGCCACTGATGTTCCTTCTGTGGTTCGGTATTCATTGTTAAGTCCTGTTGTGTCTTGGTTGTCTCCATTGTTTTAGCTCCTTTTGATGAATTCTTCAGGAATGCGATCGCGCCAAATGATGGAAATTCAAAGCCTGCAATAGTACATAAATACTATCATCTTTACTCTGCGGCGCTTGGCTCCATATAGACAATTTCCCAAATGTGACCATCTAGATCCTGAAATCCATGTGCGTACATGAAGCCGTGGTCTTGGGGTTCGTTGTAGGTTGTGCCACCAGCCGCGATCGCCTTACGAACCATTTCATCGACTGCTTCTCGACTCTGGGCAGATAAGCACACCAGCACTTCGGTGCTTTTCGTGGCATCACAGATTTCTTTGGGAGTAAACGACTTGAACTTTTCATGGGTCAAGAGCATTACGAAGATATTCTCCGAGACAATCATGCAAGTGGCAGTTTCATCGGTGAATTGAGGATTGAACTGGAAGCCGAGTTGAGTGAAGAACTGAATCGATTGCTTGAGGTTTTTGACGGGTAGGTTGACGAAAATTTGAGTACTCATGGTTTCTGCTTGTAAGATTTGTTACAGATGAAAGCTCAGCGAAAAGGCACTGAGGTTTGAGTTTAAGGAAGATAACAAAAGATCAAGTCGCCTGCTCGCAGTTAATCATCCACGGCGTACCGAACCGATCAACCAACATACCAAAACGGGCAGACCAAAAGGTTTGTTCGAGCGGCATTTTCACCTTGCCATTTTTTGCCAGTGCGTGAAAAATTCGTTCTGCCTCAGCTAGTTCGGCAACGCTAATCTGCACGTAGAAGCCTTGGGGTGCTTCAAAATACCCAGACGGACTATCAGACCCCATCAAAAGGCGATCGCCCAAATCGAGGCAAGCGTGCATAATTTTGTCGTGCCATTTAGGGGAGACATGTTCTGCCGAGGGTGCCTCCCCGTGAGTCATCATCATGACAATTTTGCCGCCGAGACATTGCTCGTAGAACTTGAAAGCTGCTTCGCAATTGCCGTTGAACATGAGATAAGGATTGATTTTAATGGCGTGCTCCTTTTGTTAGTCCAGATCGAATCCGTTCGATGAACTGTCGTTACTTTTCTGGGCGAGTTTAGAGCGATCGCTTTGCAGCGTTCAATTGCGATTCCAAAACCGCCTCGACAAAATTTCTATGGGTTGAGGGTGAAGACTGCTTGAGAAGTCCCTGGATCAAATGGCACTGAGATGTGTTCGTGTAAAATCTGCCAGTCGCCCCGCTCTTTCTGGCAAACAGCGGTGGCGCGCATCCACGTTTGCATGGCGGATGGTCTTGTTCCCCCTGGAAGCGAAATAGCCAGTGAGCAACAGCCAAATCGTCGTTGACAGTGATGGTGAGATCTCGCGTTTCCATCTCGAAAGCGTCTGGAAAGTAAGGCAAACAGTCTTGCCACAATTGACGCACCGCGTCTTTACCTTTGGTTTGAAATGGCGGTTTGACATCAAAGAGAATCACCTCGTTGGCATAGCGAGACATAATTTGATCGACATCTTTGGCACAAATAGCACGTTGTTGGTCGGCGATCAGTTGGCGAATTTGAGCTTCATTGGTTGTAGGAGTATTTTCTGTTGCTGTTGTGGGATGAGAAACTGACATTTCTGGGAACCGAGCTACGACTTGCTGAATCTCTGCTGGGAAATCTTCAAATTCCTGCACTTGACGGATTTCGATCGTCTCGTTGTCTGAGGCTGGACAGCGAGAAGCCCATTCAATCGCTTCCTCTTTCGAGTTCGCTTGAATCATCCAGTAGCCACCCAGCACCTCTTTCACATCTGGGGAAATCCCTGGAGTCACTTTTGGATTTCCTCCACCGAATGTCACCCGCGCCCTCATTGAGGGTGGGTGAAGCCCGTCAACTGCAATCAGTACGCCAGCAGATGCCAGCGATTCGTTGTACTTCATCATTGCTTCCACCGCTCTGGCATCAGGGGTAGTTCCTGGAGCCGCACTCTCGTAGCCTTGGGGAATCATGAGTAACATAAATCGCATCGAAGTATCTCCTTGAGTTTTAAGTTTGTGGGGTCAAAGTTCTGGACAGTTGGAGCGAGACTATTGGCAAAACTGGGATGAGCCGAAACTAGCAGACACTAATCTGGTAAACCCGCAACTTCAATTACGGGGCGAATTTCCACAGTGCCGACTCGCGCACCTGGAATTTGAGCGGCGATCGCGATCGCTTCATCGAGATCTTGAGCATCGATCAGGAAAAACCCACCCAGTTGTTCGCGGGTTTCGGCGAAGGGTCCATCAGTTACTAGCGGCTTGCCGTCGCGGACTCGGACGCTGGTGGCTGTCGCCACAGGGTGGAGTGGGGCGGTGGCGAGATACTGCCCGTTCGAGTTGAGTTGTTGTGCGAGTTGTGCGGATTCTGCATAACATTGCTCCCGCTCGGTTTCGCTCAGGGCATCTTCTTTTAGGTAAATCAGCAGCACGTATTTCATCAGGTTGCCTCCGGTTTTCCCTTCATAAGTAAGTCGAACGGCGATCGCGCAAATCGACACCTTGCCAAAAATTTTTTATCATCAGATCCGAGCATTATTTATTTGCGTTTTTCCTTTTATAAGTAAGTCGAACGGCGATCGCGCAAATCGACACCTTAGTAAAAATTTTTTGGATCGGATATGACTCCAAACGCCAAGTCAGCAGATGTAACTCAAGCAATCGCCTCCGTTTATCGGGCTGAGTGGGGGCGGATCGTCGCCACGTTAATCCGACTAGTTGGTGATTTTGATATAGCTGAAGAAGCAGCACAGGAAGCATTTACAGCCGCCGTGAATCAGTGGCACTCTAGCGGTATTCCCGCTCTCCCCCGTGCCTGGATTATTAAAACAGCTCGATATAAAGCGATCGATCGCCTCCGCCGCCGAACGCGATTGACCGAGAAACTGGAATGGTACGCGGCATCTGGGTTGATTCCAACTAGCGAGGAGCCAACCTACGACAGCGATGAAATTCCAGACGATCGCCTCCGCCTCATCTTCACCTGCTGCCATCCAGCACTGGCGATTGAGGCTCAGGTGGCTCTGACACTACGAATGTTGGGTGGACTAGAAACAGACGAAATTGCCCGCGCCTTTCTCGTACCCACAGCAACGATGGCGCAACGGCTCGTGCGTGCCAAGCGCAAGATTCGGGATGCAGGGATTCCCTACAAGGTGCCAGACATCGGCGATCTATCCCCACGAATAGATGCGGTGCTGACGACGATTTATCTTATTTTTAATGAAGGCTATGCGGCAACCAAAGGCGAGGCAATGGTAAGGGCTGACCTCTGCACGGAAGCGATTCGGCTGGGGCAACTGGTACGGAAGTTGATGTTACCGCAACCACCTTCAGAAGTCACGGCACTGGTGGCGCTGATGTTGCTGCACGACTCTCGACGCGATGCTCGGTTGGACGAGGCAGGCGATCTAGTGCTACTCGAAGATCAGAACCGTCAACGCTGGGATCGACAACAGATTGCCCAGGCGTTGCCACTGGTGGAAGAGGCATTGCGCGGCGGCACGGGTGTGTTTGCGTTGCAAGCGGCGATCGCTGCACTCCACTGTCAAGCGGCACGAGCCGAAGAAACAGACTGGGTGCAGATCGTGCAACTCTATGAACTGTTAGAACGCTTGCAGCCTTCACCGATCGTGTCGCTGAATCGGGCAGTAGCGGTTGCGATGGTAGACGGACCTCAAGTGGCGATCGGACTGGTCGATGCGCTTGCCACCCAACTCGACGACTATCACCTGTTCCACGCCACCCGTGCCGAATCTGCTGCGACGTGTGGGAGCCTTAGAGTCAGCTGCTTTGAGCTACACGCGGGCATTGACACTGGTTACTAATGACAGCGAACGCCGTTTTCTGGAGCGTCGCCTGCACGAAGTCCAGCCCTAATAGTCTGTTGAGCAATTGCTCGTCGCGCATACGTGTTGGCTACAACGATCGAAAACTTGTCATTCACTACTCACGAGCGATCGCGTAGATTCATTACAGCTTTTTGAACCAAAATCATGACTAGGACGATGGAGGTGCAAACTGTGCAAATAACTCTGCCCCTGTCATATTCTTAGTTTCATTGGCAAAAGAGTAATAAGCTGGTTTTTCGTCGATAAAAACCTGATGCTCGAACATAAGTCCTTCATCATTATCAAAAATCCCCGCTGGTATATAGTATTGGGTATTCTGTTTCAATCTGTAAAATAAATGGCTACCGCACTGTTTACAAAACCCACGTTCCGCCCATTCTGAAGATTGATAAATTCCGATATTTTCTTCACCCTGAAAGCTGACATCGCTGCCACACTCAACTGCTAACAAAGCTCCTCCACCCCATTTACGACACATACTGCAATGACACGCTGCTATGTGACGATCGATGCTGGTTGCAGAAAGGCTTACTGCTCTGCATAAACAGCTACCTTTTGCAATACTTGAATTAGACATCTTCTGCTCTCCTGCAATTATGTGTTAACCCAACATAATTATTTATTCTGCTGGCTCTTTATACCGCGCCTTAAGTCAGATGACTGACACTAAACATTAATTAATCAAACCTGGTAATCGATCGCCGCTCGACCTTACATCTGCTGATGATGGCGATCGCTCATGCCACGATCGCTACTGCTAAAATATCTCCAAAACTCGGCACTGCTTAACCCTTCAGCCTTGGGTTTTGCTGTCTGATAATTTTAATGGCAGCACAAAACAATGTAAGATGACCCAATGCTGATGTTAATTCCTCCAGCTCATGGCTTATCAAATCTCTGCCACCAAGCTACAAACCTACCATCGCTGCCCGCAAGCATATCAGTTTAGATATGAGTTGGGGTTGAAATCTAATACTTTCTTTGGTTCGGCAGCACTGGGGACGGCACTGCATCAAGCTTTGGCTCAGGTATATCAGGACTGGTGTTACTCAGAACCATTGCCACCCTTGAGTTGGCTTCACCATTGTTGGGAGCAGCACTGCAACAATCTCAGTCCTATCCAGGTAGAAGAAGGCAAGCAGATTCTTCAAATCTACTACCAAAACTTCATTGCTACAGAGAAAGCGATTCACAAACCTTTAGCAGTGGAGGGTAAGATCCAGGCAGGCTTGCAGGTGGCGAATTTAGAGTTTGCGATCGCGGGACGTTACGACCGCATAGACTATGTGGATGGTGGCTTGGAGCTAGTCGATTACAAGTCTACAAAGGAAGTTAAGCTACCCAAAGAAGATGAAATCGATTTACAAATTGGTCTGTACTATCTTGCCTTAGAGCAGCGGTACCGTCAAAGCTTGCGGAAGTTGAGTTTGATTTACTTGCGGACGGGGGAGAAGGTTAGTTTCGATGCTACTCCAGAACACAAGGAACGGGTGGAGGATGTGATCGGAGAGCTAGCTTGGCAGTTGCGAACTGACTGTGAATGGGAACCGAAGGCAGGGGAGCAGTGCGAACGCTGCACCTATTCGCGCTATTGCTCCGCCGTGCAGGATTCTCCCGAGCCGTTACCGGATGATATTAGGAGTCATCAGCCTCAGTTACAACTAGTGCTGGCTCTTTAGCAGCTTGCTCGTTAGTGGTTAATAAAACTACAAACGATTGCAGTCAATCAGCCCGAAAGCTCATACGCGCCGCCGCGTTCTAGCGCCCGTTGGTAGGCTGGACGTGCATGAATGCGATCGAGAAAGCTCAGTAGTCTCGGACGACTCGCATCCAATCCTACTTGCGCCGCTAGTGCCTCCACGGGAAAGCTCATCTGAATATCGGCTGCGGTGAATTCCTCGCCCACAAACCACGTATTTTTCCTTAGTTCGCTTTCTATGTAGTCAAAGTGCAGCTGAATCTGGGGTGCAACGAATTCACGCACCGCGCCACTGTCCCCTAGCCCAAAATTGTCGAAGACAAGCTTCATCACTAACAATGGCATTGCCGAGCCTTCGGCGTAATGCAGCCAATACTTGTATCGCAACCGCTCTACCGTACCAGAGGCAGGAGCAAGCTTCGCTTCACGATAGCGTTCGACTAGGTACTCGATAATAGCGCCGGACTCCGCTAGGGTCAGCGCGTCATCGGTAATGACGGGAGACTTGCCAAGGGGATGCACCTCTCGCAGTGATGCTGGCGCAAGCATGGTTTTCGGGTCGCGCTCGTAGCGTTTGATTTCATAATTTAGTCCCAGTTCTTCGAGCAACCAGAGTATGCGTTGCGAACGGGAGTTGTTTAAATGATGGACGACAATCATTAGATAGTTTTCTTAGTTATGTACTCGTACATGATGAAATACTTAAACACTGCAATTTGCCCCTGCCGTTAGATACATTACTGTAAAACAACTCGGTTAACTCCTTTCAAACAAAAGCGCGATCGCATAATAGAATTATTCGGTGATTTTTGCTCTGCTTGCCTTAATTTTTCCTCGTTTACTTTTGCTATCAAGTCGCTTTTGCTCTTGACTGCGAGATGGTTTGCTTCTTTTGCGCCTTTTGGGTACGATAACAGCACTTTTAATCAGATGAATGCAATCGTTTCAGCGCTTCTTCACGGTTCTGCTCTTGAGTGCGGTATTCCTGCGCTTTAATTATCACTACCCCGTCTTGAGTAATGCGTCGATCGCTCGATTTCAATAGCCGCTGTTTATAAACATCAGGCAGTGAGGAATTTCCAATCTCAAAGCGCAAATGAATTGCCGTTGCCACTTTGTTGACATTTTGACCGCCTGCCCCTTGAGAGCGAACAGCGCTCATCTCAATCTCGCGAGCGGGAATGATGACTGTTTTAGAAATCTGAAGCATAGTTCTATATATAATAACTATTCAAGCGCGATCGCCCTGGCAAACGCAGTTTTACTACAAAACTTAGAACATAGAGTACGTAGCCGTCTTGCTGCTGAGTTAGAGCCTCAATGCGGATAAAAATTGGGAAGGCAAGTCATTGCAATTTGTCTCCCCTGAAGCAGCTACATTTCAACCAAGCTACAGCTGAATTTCCTGAGTTGTTGAGTCACAGGTGAATCTTGAATATTGCCCAAGTTAAATAGAAAAGGCACGCTGCTTTTTGAGTTGCTATCCATTACTAATACCTTCGGCATTTGTGCGCCGCCAGTTCGCCAAGCCTCAATCGCTTCTTTTTGTAAAACTAATTGTCCGCCCTGCGCTTTTAGAGTTTCGGCGAGGAGTCTCTGGGCTTCTGCCTTACCTTTGGCTCGGTTAATTTCTGCCTCGGCTTCTTGGGCTGCTTCTTGCGCCACATATGCTGCTCTTTGCGCTCTTTGTTCGGCAATTTGCTTTTCCTCTACCGCTTTAGTAAACTCTGGTGAGAAATCTAGATCGACCACACTAGTGTCAAGTACGATAATCCCATACTTAGCAAGGAGATCGCTTAATGCATCGTCAAAATCTTGCTTGAGTGCGGGACGCTGCGTGACTGCTTGTTCGACAGTTCTTCTCGCAGCAGCAATCTTGAATGATTCTTGCGTTTGCGGAGCAATAATTGTAGAAACGATGTTTGCAAGCGTCCCCTGTTTTCTGCGGATTTCCACTACTCGATCGGGAGCAAGGCGAAAGTTAATCGCAAATCTGGCAGATAAGTCTTGCAAATCTTTGGTTGAACTCTGGGCGGGGACTTCAAACTTCTGTACGGTTAAATCGTAGATGTCAACTTTGGCAACCAATGGCGGCTTGAGATGAACGCCTTCGTATAAAGCTCCTTCTCTTGCTTTACCCAAGATGCTTATAACTCCTGCTTGTCCTGGGCTGATAATCACAAAGGGGTTAGCTGCTAGTAGCAAAAAGATGACGGCAATCGCTACTCCCACTGGGACTTTCCACTTATTCAACCAATCTATTTCCATAAAAATTCTCTGAACAAATGTATACACTCATCCTAAACAGTTTGCCTTGAGCTTTCTCCATCCCGACCGCTCCATCACTATGTAGCCATTTCTACCAGCGATTCGGGTCTTCCCGCTCTAAGTTCTTCAACTCCATCTCCTTGCTTCACGATCGGCGCGGTTTTGTTTTGGGGGCAGTTCTTGTAGAAGCCGAGCGCCAAGAATACGACTTTTAAACTCACAGTAAATCTGGTAAATTCTTTATCAGTACAAGCGTTCGCCTCACGCCTATGTCCTATCGAATTCACGATCGGCGACCGCACTGTTCGGGAACTGCAACATTCCAAGTCAAGAGCAGAAGAAATTCAGGATGAATTAATGCCCGATGTAGATTTAGACGAATCTCAGCTAGAGTTATTTGCTCAGTACGTTACAGCACTTGAGGGTATTGGAGTTAACTTGCGCTCTGGAACGTTTGCGGGAAACTCTTAATGCTTATCCCGATAATATGAAAGCTGCCATTCAATCCGTGTTGGAGTATGCTCAGATTTTGAGACAGAAACATCAAGATTTTCAAGACCAATACCACGCCACGAACTGCTTGGCAAAAGCTTTGCAGGAGGGGTGGAAACCTCATTGAAGTTAGGTTAGATCTTACTGATAAGATTAGTAAAATAATGCTGAAAAACTGCGAATCTCGCTCAAACACTCGCAAGTTAATAGGGAAATAGTAGTTTATTTACAGAGATTGAGTGATGAACGAGCTGAAGCTAAGAATTCGAGAATTGTCTGCTACTGCTGCCTTCCTTAGCAAGCAGGCAATAGCAGCATTCAAACAAACGGATTTTGCACAAGAGAGGGTTTTCCGAAATAACGGAGATTACATTTACCAGTTAACTGAAACGGAAGGTAAGTATCAACTTCAACAGTTTTGCAGCACCGATCGAATTAAATCTAAGACGTTTGACGACCTGAAAATGAAAACCAATCGCGGGTTTGCTGCGATCGGATAACAAACAGGTCACTTTCTGTTAGGTCAGATCGCTTGACATGCAACTAATTGGTTGCATAATATGGGGAATATGGATGCAGTGTTTAAAGCCCTTGCCGATCCGAGTCGGAGAAAGTTGCTCGACCAGTTGTACGCCCATAATGGACAAACGTTAAATCAACTGTGCGAATACCTTGACATGACGCGGCAAGCCGTGACAAAACATCTGACGCTATTAGAGGCAGCAAATCTGGTGGTTGTCGTCTGGCACGGGCGAGAAAAACTGCATTACCTTAACCCAGTACCGATTCAGGAGATTTACGATCGCTGGTTGAGTAAATACGAACGCACACAACTAGACGCATTGAGTCAATTAAAGCGAAATCTCGAAGGGAACACCAAGGAGACTCAACATGGATAAACCCACCTTCGTTTACGTGACCTACATTGCTACCACGCTCGAACAACTGTGGTCAGCGATCGTCAGCGAACAATTCACCCAGCAGTATTGGGAAGGCGGGCAACTTCAGTCTGACTGGCAGGTGGGTTCATCCGTGCAGCAGATCGACAAAGATGGCGAGACTGAAAGCATAGGCGAAGTGTTGGAATCCCAGCCGCCATACCTGCTTTCCTATACCCTCACTTCGCCCAATCTAACTGAAGCTGTGCCGTCCCGCGTCCGCTTCAAGCTGGAGCAGTACGGGGCTAGAGTGAAGCTAACGTTGATTCACACTCAGCTCGATCTTCAAAGCTGCATGGTCATGAGCCGCAGATGGAAGAAGAGCGTGTCCTACCTCAAGCGCCTGCTGGAAATCGAAGATGTATTAGCGTTGGTGGCTTGAAACTAAATCGTTCATGGGTAGTGAGAGTTTTAATCGATTACTGATCGCCGATTACCGATTCCCCAACCCATCCACTTCACCCAGGAGAAACTGACATGATGATTCCTACCGTAATTGAACAATCGAGTCGGGGGGAAAGAGCCTTCGACATTTACTCTCGCTTGCTGCGAGAACGGATTATTTTCCTAGCAGAAGCAATCGACTCGGATACGGCTAACAGAATTGTAGCGCAAATGCTGTTTTTAGAAGCAGAAGACCCCCAAAAGGATATTTATCTGTACGTCAGTTCTCCTGGTGGTTCTGTGCTAGCAGGTTTGGGCATTTATGACACGATGAACCATATTCGCCCAGATGTTTGCACGATTTGCTATGGCATGGCAGCCAGTATGGGCGCGTTTTTGCTCGGTGCGGGTGCTAAAGGCAAGCGCAGCAGTTTGCCCAGTTCGCGGATTATGATTCACCAGCCTTCCGGTGGGGCGCAGGGGCAGGCGGTGGATATCGAGATTCAAGCCAAGGAAATTCTCTACTTGAGACGGCAGATTGATCGGCGGATGGCTGAATATACGGGAAAATCCCTGGAGCAAATTGAGCAAGACACCGACCGAGACTTCTTTATGTCGGCACGGGAGGCAGTGGAGTATGGCTTGGTCGATCGGGTGATCGAGTGCCCGACTCTGCCGATTCATCCCGAACTGATAGCGACAAGATAATGGATCATCAAATTGAGCATCAAATCATTGAGGCAGAAGAAAAGCTCAGGCTGGCAATGCTTCACTCCGACGTGAAAGCACTAGATGAACTGCTATCATCCAGATTAATTTTTACAGACCACAGAGGTCATTTGGTAGGCAAAGAGGAAGATCTAGCTGGTCACAAATCGGGCGCTCTGAAACTCAACTCGTTGTCAGCTTCCGAGCAGCAGATTTTATTAACAGGTGATGTGGCGATCGTCTCAGTAAAAATGCAATTATCGGGTAGTTACAATGGCACGCCCACAAATGGCATTTTTCGTTTTACCAGGGTTTGGTCCCAGTCTGGGGACGGAACTTGGCAGATTATCGCTGGGCATTCAGGTATAGTGTCCTAGCGCCGCGATCGCGCACGACGCTCTCTGGATCGTGAGCTATGTTCGATTGGTTAAGTTGGGTAGTGCAGAAATGACAAAATTTTGCATTTCATCAAGTCAGTTGATTACGATCTAGATAATTGGCATCAAGGTAATTGTGAGCGATCCTACTCCAAGCAATCTACCTCTAATCCTTCCCCATCCACCGATTCTGGCTAGTGACGGCGCTAATTGGAAAAACATTGGCTTTGCTCATTTTCGGCAACCACCCTGCGATCTACCAGACCGCGTGTCATCCCAGCACGTCATTTGTCTGAATGTCGGTCAGCCCGTGCAGTTGGAGCAAGCAGTTGGTGGACGATATCAGAAGGTAGAATCGGGATTTGGAGATGTGAAAATTTACCCAGCCTACCTGAGCCAACAGTTCCACTGGGACAAAGAAGCTGAGTTTTTCAATCTGTTTTTATCACCATCTTTTCTGGCTACTGTTGGTTATGACGTATTTGGCAGCGATCGCCTCGAACTGGTTCCACATTTGGCTACACTGTTCGACCCATTAGTTGGGCAGATTGGCTTTGCGCTCAAAACATCTTTAGAGATTGATGGGAAAAATAGCCATCTTTATGCCGACTCGCTAGCCCATGCACTTGTCGTTCATCTTTTGTCTAGATATTCCAGCAACTCGCGCCAGAGCGAACCGATCGCAGGTAGTGTTACACAACAGCAATGGCGACAAATTGTTGATTTCATTGAAGCGAACTTAGAGAAAAACATTAGCTTAACCCAGTTAGCAGAAATTGTGCGGTTAAGTCCGTATCATTTTGCTCATTTGTTCAAGAAGTCAACTCATACTTCACCTCATCAATATTTAATTCTTCGTCGGATTGAACGAGCCAAACAACTGATAGTTATGGGCAATTTATCGCTGGCGGCGATCGCTCAAACTGTCGGTTTTGCCAGCCAAGGACATTTCACTTACCATTTCAAACGCCTTGTCGGAGTTACGCCCAAAGTTTTTTGGCAGCAAGTGCAAGAACGTTGAAAACAATCGCAAGAACCTTGAAGAGAAGCAGTCAAGAATAGTCGGATACTGAATGCGTAAGTCGATAGCTTCTGACGAGAAAGGAGAATTTATGACACGGGAGAATGTAGAGAATGTTCGCCGTCTTTTCCAGGCTGTTGAAGAACGTGATATTGCTGGAGTTTTAGCAGCTTACGCGCCTAATATTGTCATCTGCGATGCAGAGTCACTACCCTATGGTGGCGTATATCGCGGTCTTGAAGGTGCAAAGCAACACATCGAAGGCGCTGCCCAAACCTGGAACCACCTTCAACCGTCAGCCCAGAGGAAAATGGATGCAGTTTTTTTAGATGCAGGAGATTATATCGTTGTCCTTTGGCGGTTGAAAGGGCTGGCAGCGAGTAGCGGCAGAAAGCTCGATTCGCCAACAGTGAGCGTCTATAAAATGCGCGATGGCAAAATCGTCGAATCACAGATGTTCTATGCCGATACAGTTGCGATTGGGCAATTTTTAGAAAGCGATCTGCACTTTGCACATTCAGCATCACCGACCTAATCTTCTCAATTCTTGCGAGTCGCGATCGCGTACTTGCTCAGGCGCAGCAGGTCTATTATGGAAGTCGTAGCTGATGAAGAAAAGACTAAGGGGTAAAGAAAAATGACTCAATCAGTCATAAAATTCTCCAAAAGCTACTTGTTGGCTTCGATTTCCTCCTTGCCTCCCTTACCTTCGCAGATACGTTTAATTGATTCGAGTGTCTTAGAGATTCCTTCGCCCATCACTGACTCAAAGCTACCATTGGGAGAGTGTTCCACCATGCGCTGTAAAGTTTCAGGACTGGGCGAGTAGTGGATGTGTACCCTAACTCGCGATCGTTCTGCTCCTTCGCTTTGTACCTCCAGCCAGCCGCTGTAATCGTTTTCGCCGTCAGAACCCCATTCCAGCCGCCGCGCCTGTTCGTCCACGCGGAAATGTCCGTCAGAGTCATACTCGCGCTCCCCAGCCTGCCCTTGAGTGCGAATCCTTTCCCCCTCTTGAGGCTGGGCGTTCTTCACTGTTGGGAGATACTGAGGCACGTTTCTCACGTCTGAAATGAAATCAAAGATGCCGTCCGCTGAAGCATCTACAGTTATCGATCGCTCGAATTCAGTTGTCTTGGCGCTGTTTGTACCAGTGGAAGTCATAAGTGTTCCCCTCTCGATTGCTGCAATAGCACGCTACTCAAGCTATCGAATCGGCAGCGGATACAGCTCTACCGTAGGGTAGGGAACAAATGTATTTCTTTCTATTGATTTTGCTACCAAGCAGCTAGATCGGTAGCATTGTTGAAGTCCAGTAAGGCAACTCCCAATTCTTCAAGCTGGGGAGTGGTTAAATTTTGAATTTGGGCTTGTAGTTGGAGGGCAACTTCACCAATCCGCCAATCTTTTTTAAGATTAATTAAAAAAGATTTGAACCTATTTTTAGTAATTAAAAAATACTAATAAGCTACTTTAATGATATTTTCTCATGTAGATTATGGTAAGATCTTTAACAAAACTATGAATATAATTTATGCCTGCAAAGGATGCTTTTCATTATATTGTTAAGATTGCACTTCAAAAAGATGGTTGGAGTGTTACCCACGATCCGTTCGCTATTAGTTTTGGTGGAGTAGATATGCAGATCGATCTAGGCGCAGAAAAGTTAATAGCTGCTGAAAAAGATGGAGAAAAGATTGCGGTTGAAGTTAAAAGTTTCTTGAATACATCGGCGATTTCTGAATTTCATACTGCTCTCGGTCAATTTATCAACTATCGTACCGCTCTAAGATTAAAAGAACCTCAGCGTAATTTATATCTTGCCGTTCCTCTAGAAACCTATAATGAGTTTTTCCAACTTCAGTTTACAATAACTATTATGCAAGAGTATCAACTGAAGCTGATTGTTTATGATGTCGATTTGGAGGAAATTGTCAGATGGCAAAGTTAGAAGAATATCGGCAGCATGTTCAAGAGCTACTAACAAAGTATAGTAGCTATAAACCTGCTCATGGAGACGTTGAACTCGAAACAATTTTTGACACGAAGCAAGATCGCTACCTAATTGTTAGTGTCGGTTGGGAGAATAAGCATAGAGTCTATGGCTGTTCCATACATATCGATATCAAAAATGAGAAGATATGGATTCAACAGAACAGAACAGAAATAGATATTGCTAAAGAGCTGGTTGCTTTAGGAGTTTCAAAGGAGGATATCGTGATTGGATTTCATTCTCCTACGATGCGGAAGTTTACGGAATTTGCTGTAGGTTAATAAGTTTACTCGTCTACTCCCAGGCATATATAGGTTTCTGATGTTTCAGATTTTCGCGATCGCCTCCCGACGATTGAGCTATTACTCTCCATAAACCGTCACAATAATCTTTCTAGAGGCGCGGTTTGATATCGCATTCAAGGTGGAAAATTTGTTGCCAAGTGCCTAGCTCTAGCTTTCCTTGACTCACTGGCACGGTTAGAGAAGGTTCAAGCCATGTTGCTTGTAAATGAGAATGTCCGTTGCCATCATGCCACATCTGTTCGTGTCCGTATTCTCGGCTCGGTGGAATGAGTTTATTTAGAAGTTCGGGTAGGTCGCGTTGCAGTCCTGGCTCAAATTCAATCGTACCAATGGCTGCCATACTGCCAATATTGAAAATGTGAACCATTCCCGTTCTAATTTCAGAATCTTTCACAATTCGACTAACTTCATCGGTTAGGTCGTGCATATCTCCATGATGTTTGGTGGAAATTTCGATTTGCGATTGATGAACCATAATTAATCGCGTTCCTCCACTTTCTAGTCATGTTACATGGAAGTATTTTGGTTGTAGCAAACAAGCGATCGCTCAAAATGTCCCACCAGGACTAGTGAATTGAAACCTGCCCAATCCCAGATATTGACTGCGGACTTTCTTGCCTGGTGGGGAAGCTGCGACTTGAAATAAGTAAATGCCACCAAAGGAAGGATTTTTTACCGAACGCAGGCGAATTGTCACTGTCTGTCCTGGTGGTACTGGTGGATTAAATCCAATCGAGATCGTCTTTTGTTGGCGATCGCTCGCAATCTTGCCCAAAGTTAGTGCTTGTCCAGTCCTCGTTTCTGCACGAATACATTTTAGATTAAATGCCAAGTTTTCTTTCCCAAGCTGTTGAGTCAATGTAATTTGTTGCAATGGCTCTCCCGCAGCTGGAGGTAAATGAATTGTGAAATAGTAGCTAGCCGACACCCCAGGACTAATATCTGTAACTCTCGCTTTAACTAGCTCAGGAGGTTGCACGAATTGAATCGTGCCATCTCTTAACTTCACAGCTTGGACGCAAGGCGATCCAAATACTCCCAAACTGGCAATTAGCAGCAATCCCAAGCCTAACCTGTTGGTAGCTTTCATTGATGAATACAGATAGCTGTTTAACTCTACTGTAGTTGGCAATTGGGTTTGCAGTTTCCATCCATAGATAATTTGTCGATCCTAGTCTTTCGTGCTGTCTAGCAATAGATTCATCACAACCAAATATCAAACCTAATCCGCGCACTGGTTGACTTCCTTTGACAAGTGGATTGCCCTTATTCCAGGCTGACTCGGCGCTATCGACACAAAACTAGAGTCAGCTAGGAATGTAGGCGAACTTGTCTGGGTTTGGACCAATGCGACCGGACTCGCCCCGATCGAGTGCGGAGATTGTGTCAATGTCGGTGGAATCCAGTTCAAAGTCAAACAGTTCAAAGTTCTCCTTCATGCGCGATGGTGTCACCGACTTCGGGAATATGATGTCACCGCGTTGGATGTGCCATCGCAACACGACCTGAGCTGGAGTCTTGCCTACCTTGTGGGCAAGCCGAGCGATCGTGGGGTCTTCAAGCACCTTGCCCTGCGCCAATGGCGACCACGCCTCGGTAGCGATCTGATGCTCCTGTCCGTAGCTGCGTACCGCCTGATTGGTGAAGTAGGGGTGTACCTCGATTTGGTTGACTGCTGGAACTATTTCGGTTTGGGCTGCCAGCTTTTCCAAGTGGTCGATCTGGAAGTTCGACACTCCGATGGAGCGGGCGCGACCGTCACGATGAAATTCCTCCAGCGTCTTCCAGGTCGAGACGAAATCGCCGTCGTATAAAGTCGGCAAAGGCCAGTGGATGAGGAACAAATCCACGTAGTCGAAGCCGAGTTCCAAGAGCGTGGTGTCGAATGCCTTGCGAGCGCGATCGGGCTGGTGGAACCCATTGTTGAGCTTGCTGGTGACGAAGATTTGGCTACGCTCTAGACTAGAGGCGCGGATCGCCTCACCCACCTGCTTCTCATTGCCGTACATCTGTGCAGTATCGATCTGCCGGTAGCCGATTTCCAGCGCCTGGCTGACTGCCTTGACGGTATCCTGCGGCTCGATTTGGAAGACCCCAAATCCGAGCTGTGGAATAGTCTTGCCGTCATTGAGGGTGATGTTGGGAACTGCACTCATAGTTGTCTAATCTTGCTGGTGAAATTCAGGGCAACAGTGAAATTCCTCTCATTCTATGTCGCGAGTATGAGTGCAGCCGTATACCTATGGTGATATTGCTGATGAGGTATCGATTAATGTGGCAGATCGAGCTGAGTGATGCCGTGAAGCACTTATTATAGTTGAACAATTACCAAATCCTCAAGCAGGATCGATATGGTTAAACATACACAAGCTCATATGTCCTGCAAGCTGAACAAAAATCAGCCTTTGGCGCTCAAAGAAAGAACAAAATCGCAGATGGAATACTACATGGGTGCGAAGCTGATTGAAATTGGCGTGAATCCGAGATCGGCTATTTGCCGTTGGTCGCTGGAATTGCAGGGAAGTGAAGAAGTCTGGACTTATAGTGCCTTCTGGGGTGAGTCTAAAGAACAGTTACTTTTAGGGCAGCAGCCACTTCAAGGAGCTGCGCTGCTCAATTGTGCCAGAGCTAATACTTCTCAAGAATTAGCAGCGGTTGCCCAACTATGCGGCTATGGCAAAGATTTTGACAGTTTTCAGGAGGCGTTAAAGCAGGCAACAGGGAAAATTGAATCTGGAGTAAGCTAAAGGATCGTAGATTATTCGTCTCGCCCAGAGCGATCGAAAAAGGATCGGGTATTCACTCACAAAGAGAAGGGAACTGTGCGTTTTTCTTTGTTGCTTTGCATTGCCAATTCGATCGTGCGAATTGTATTTCTTGCTTCTTCAGGCTTAACACTTAGCTCTGCCCGATCGCCAATCGTATCAGCTATATTCTGATAGTAAGCTTGATAGCAACCTGCAAGTGTTTCGATTTGCCCCTCCACTTGTAACCCGCTAATTTGTGTCCTCAAAGTTCCCCACTTCTCTCTAGGCTCTTCTCCCCAGTTTGGATCGGCAGGTGTGAGTCCTTGCTTCAAAGCTTCTTCTTGCGGATCGTAGCCGTATTTAATAAAAGAACCTTCCGTACCATGTAAAATGAAACGCGAACATTGCTCCTTTACCAGCATACTTGCCTTCAAAGTCACCTTCAAGTTGTCGTAATGCAGTATTAGCTCAAAATTATCGTCTGCCTTGCCAAAATCTCTTTGAATTCTGATGTCCGACGCGATTGCTTGTGGTAAGCCAAATAGAACCTGTGCCTGATCTATTAAGTGCGATCCAAGATCGAACAAAACCCCACTCCCGTTCCCTTCGTCTTCCCTCCAGGCATTCGGCTTGACGTAATTTCTGAAGCGATCGTAATGGGACTCATATTCCACTAAGCGTCCTAAAAGCTGACTATCTAACAACCGCTTCACTGTGAGAAAATCACCATCCCACCTCCGGTTGTGATGAACGCTAATGAACTTGTTTTGCTGACGCGCTAAATCGATCAATTGCTGTGCTTGGTTCGAGTTAACAGTGAAAGGTTTTTCAACGACTACATGTTTATTTGCTAGTAAAGACTGGCGTGCTAGATCGAAATGGGAAATATTTGGAGTTGTAATTACAACCAAAGCTATTTCTTTATCTTGCAAGAGTGTCGTGGTATCGCGCATGACTTCCACCCCAGGATAATCTTGACTAGATTGATTCCCATGTCGTTCGACCACCTTTTTGAGTTGAAGATGGGGAACTGACTGAATAATTGGCGCGTGAAACACGCGAGCTGCCATGCCATAACCAACCAGTCCTACGCCAATTTGCTCTACCATTTTTTCTCCAGCATGACTCGCTCCTACAATCAATAGTAAAGCTACAACAGTATAGATTTTTAGCCTATAGGAAATCCTTTTGTTCTTTTCCACAATCACATGAACCCATAGGATTACTATTTGATTTTTGAACAAATACGTAGGGTGCGTTACACGCGCTTCGCACCCTACAAATACCTATTCTCATTCAATAATCAAACCAGAGTGCTATAGCAGCAGCATGGTGATGTCCTGAGCTAACTCGATCAACGAGTGGGGAGATTTTCTGGAATCTAGTGTGAAATTCGTGAAGCTATCTATATAACAACAGTTCAATTCTAAATTTAAAACTCTATGGTTAGCTGGGGTGCGGTTCTAAACTGCGCCCCTTATTATTTGCGTAAGCGTTGCACAAACCACAATCGGCAATGGTTTCAAATAGCGCGTTACTGCTAGTATTGGGTCAAATAGTCGCTCCCATAGCTTTCGGTTCTACCGCTCGAAGGCTCAGGTAGCTAGAGTAGAAACAAGGATCGCACTGCGTTTATGGATTAATCCCAAAATCAGCCAAAGTGCAACCTCATTGATATCCTTGTTGGGAAGGAACATACTGATGACTCAAGTTTTCCCATCCACTACACCAATAACTCGCTACGTTCGTGCCGCTCAACTAGCTGATGTGGAAGCAACTGGCAGTCTGCTAGTCAATTTGGAGCAGCAGACGATCGCCCTATTTTTCTCAGATGGCAAGGTATACGCGATCGATAATCGTTGTCCGCACATGGGCTTTCCACTGCATGGCAGCACTTGCAAAGATGGAATTGTGACTTGTCCTTGGCACTATGCTCGTTTTGACTTAGCCAGTGGCGGAACGTTTGATTCTTGGGCGGATGACGTGCGTTCTTTCCCAGTCCAAATTCGCTCTGGAGAAGTCTGGATCGATCTAGCCCCTCCATGCGATGCTTACGCCCATCAACGCCAGCGGCTTCAAGATGGTTTGGAACATAGCATTTCGCTGGTGATTGCCAAGTCTGTCATTGCCCTGCTGGATCTAGGAGTCGAGCCAACAGAACCATTTCAAATTGGATTAGATTTTGGTACGCGCTACAGCAAAGACGGTTGGAGTACTGGCTTAACCATCCACACCTGCATGATGAGTTTATTACCTTACTTGGATGCCGAAGACAGACCCCGCGCTCTTTATCAAGGGTTGTCGGCAGTAGCACGGGATTGTGCTGGTGCGCCACCGCGATTTTGGGTTCATTCATTACCCAATTCCGCAATTGAGTTGGAGACTCTCAAACGCTGGTTTCGCCAGTTTATTGAATTGCGGGATAGCGAAGCGGCGGAACGATGTCTAGTGTCTGCGGTGCGTCAGGGAGCAAAGCCAGAGCAGATGGCAGATATGCTGTTTGCTGCTGCTTGCGATCGTCGCTATCTGGATATCGGGCATAGCCTTGATTTCATTAACAAAGCACTCGAAGCATTAGATGCTACAGGCTGGCAAAAAGCCGAGTCAGTTTTAACGAGTCTAGTTTCTGGTTTGGCTGGGGCGACGCGCATGGAAGAATCTAACTCCTGGCGCTATCCAGTAGATTTAGTGGCAATTTTGGAGTCAGCTTTTGCCCAGTTACCTGCTGCTGTGGAAGCAGGACGCTCTCGACGGGGAACTTGGTCAGGGCGAGAGCAGCTCGTACCTATTCTCATGGGAGAAGACCCACAAGCGATCGCCGATGCCCTGTTAAATGCCCTACAACAAGGCTGTACTGAGAATGAATTAGCCGCAACCGTTACCTACGCGGCGGCTTTGCGGGTTGCTCGCTTTCACACCAACAACGAGTATGGAGATTGGGACACGGCACATCATCCTTTTACTTTTGCTAACGCCGTGCATCAAGGACTGCGGCGCGTGCCATCAGTGGAGCTATTGCGGGGTGTATTCGACGCTGCAATGAGCGTGTATCTCAATCGTTTTCTCAACGTGCCAGCGGCTCGGCTTCCAGAACCCAGCGAGCAGGAGGCAAATCCAGAACAACTGTTGCTCCAACTACCAGATTTATTGGACAAACAGCAGCAAGTCAATGAGGTCGGTCAGGTTGTTGCCCAGTATCTCTATGGTGGTGGTAGCCCGCAGCGGCTCATGGCAATGCTAGGTAAAATGATGTTGCGGGAGAACCGAGATTTTCACGTCATTCAAGAGATGGAAGCTGCTTTTCGCCAGTACGATCTACACAGTCAAACTCCTGTTGGAGTTCACATATTGGGTGCGGCTGCCCGCTACTTAGCTGCCCACGCGCCGACAATGCGTTCTCAAGCACAAACTTACCAAATTGCCACTCGATTGCACAAAGGCGATCGCCTGTTTGAGTCAAGTTAAGGACTGGATTGGAGTGTCTGCTGTTTTCGCGTTTCGGTGCTAGTAGGGTGGAGTGTATGGTTGCGATCGCAACGTCTCAGCAATGCTTATGCAATTGCTTGCCCTTATTCTTTCGGGATCTTAAATCCTAACTGCTTCAACCAAGAGCAAGCATTGGAGCTATAAGTCCATACGGAGTCCCTACAATTCTAGTAACGGCTTCTGCTAAATTATTAGCGATCGCACTGTTGGTTGCGGGTAGCAGAGCTATATTTCTACATACTTAGGCGATCGCCAGAATTTAAACCCTAGTTAATATCCCGATCCTCACAGCAGTGTATACGTAAAGTAGATCGTTTGTGGGTGAGGATACATGTTTAAAATTGCAAAGTTTTCGATCGGTAGCGTATCGCTAAGCGCGGTGCTAACCTATCAGTGGTTGGGGAATGCTCAAGCGCTTGCCGCAGAACTAGTTGGGCGTGCAGTTTTACCATCAGCTACATTTGCACCAGGACCAACATCGGGTCAGTTGAGCAGCAGTGCTAATGACGTGTCCGTACCATTTCTAGAGCGACAACCAGTGCAAGGAATTTCTGCTGTCTTGCTTGGTTCCAAGCCTGGTACTTTTCTCATCATGTCAGATAACGGTTTCGGTTCCAAAGCAAATTCTCCTGACTTTGTGTTGCGATTCTATGGAGTGAAACCCGATTTCGTCACCGCTAAAGGTGGTTCGGGGAAGGTCTTGCCAGTCAATCCAACAACGGGTAGGAAATTAGATAGCTTCAACAGTGAAAGCTTTGTCCAGCTCAATGACCGTGCTGCTAGAGTCGGTTTTCCGATTGTGGCTGAGCAAAATATATATCCAGGCAGCACTAGCTCTACAAACCCCAACGGTATTGCTGTAGATTCTACTATCCGGTCAGAACGCTTGTTAACTGGAGCAGATTTCGATCTTGAATCATTTCGACGGGATGCAGATGGTACCTACTGGTTTGGAGATGAATTTGGACCGTTCTTAATACATACTGCTGCCGATGGCGAACTGCTAGAACCGCCGATTTCCTTGCCGAATTTTTTACAAATAGGCGATCGCCCTTTGGTGCAGTCTCCTGACAATCCAGCGTTTGCCGATCTGCCTGACGATGAGGCAAGAGTTGCTACAGCCAACCTGCCACGCTCTAGAGGGTTTGAAGGTACTGCAATTAATCCCAAAGGGACTAAGCTATACGCCATGTTGGAAGGAGCATTAGTACCCGATCGACAGAGCGATCGCCTACTCATTCATGAATTCGATCTCAAAACTCAGCAGTATACGGGTCATGTTTTTGCTTATCGATTGGAAGATAGCACTCACGCGATCGGTGAGCTGACTGCGATTAACGAGCGCGAGTTTTTAGTCATTGAGCGCGATAATCGACAGGGAGATCCCAATAACCCAGCGTTTACTACACCGGCTCAATTTAAACGAATTTACAAAATCGATCTGACTCAATTGGATCGCGAGGGATTTGTCGCTAAAGAGTTACTCGTAGACTTATTAAATATTCCCGATCCCAATAGAATTGGTGGCAACGGTACGACAAATGATGTATTTACCTTTCCATTTGTCACGATTGAAAGCGTGTTACCTGTGGATGAAAAAACCTTACTAGTAATTAACGATAACAATTATCCATCTAGTGCAGGTCGTACCCCTGGCAAACCTGACGATAACGAGTTTATTCTCATTCAACTGAATCGACCTTTAGAGCTGGAATAGTAGTTAGGCTGCTTCAGGTGATTGCTCCCGACAGTACTTGGAGGTGCTATTAGGTAGGCGATCGCTCCCTAACTGCCTCGCGTATCGTCACAATTTGACTCCGATTGTGTCGTCTTCCGTGCCAAGCCCAGAAATGCTTTTATTACTGGTGAGGGATCGTGCTGCCGCCAAGTCAGATAAAGTCCGGTTTTAGGTGTCTGCTCTTGTAAGGGTCTGTAAATGACTCCGCTTCTGTGGAAGTTTTGCAAGGAGGCGGGAACGAAAGCGATACCCAGTCCTGCTGCAACCAAGCCGACGATCGTTTGCATCTGAACTGCTTCTTGAGCAACTTGCGGACGAAATCCAGCTTGTTGACAAATGTGAATAATCTGCTCGTAAAAGACGGGTCCCATTTTGGCAGGAAATAGGATAAATAATTCCGCAGCCAATGTGGAGAGAGACACTTGAGTCTGGGCAGAGAACGGATGGGTTTCTGGCAACGCCAAGACCAATGATTCTTGCAAAATGCATTCCACACTCAAACCTGGCTCGCTGATGGCACGAACAATGCCGATGTCAATCTGTTTCTGATGCAGGGCTTGAATTTGCTCAGCAGTCGTCAGTTCGTGCAATCGCAATTCTACAGCCGGAAACTGAGATCGAAAGACACTTAAAATCTCTGGCAGTACGGTATACGTTGCAGAGCCGACAAAGCCTAGCGCCAACCGTCCAACCTCACCCCGCCCGATCCGTTGTGTCACTTCGATTGCCTGTTCGAGTTGCGCTAACACTAGATAGGATCGCTCTAAAAACACTTTGCCTGCTTCAGTCAGATGCACTTGCCGCTTCGTTCTCTCAAACAGCTTGACTCCTAGTTCATCTTCCAAACTACGAATCTGCTGACTGAGCGGGGGTTGGGAAATGCACAACCGCACTGCTGCTCGACTAAAGTGTAGTTCCTCAGCCACCGCGATGAAGTAGTGCAGGTGCCGTAATTCCATCACATTTATATGTCTAACCTATTAATCTTAGTCAAATATATATTGGACAGTCGTATGGCTGTCTCCTATCGTCAGAAATATATGGTGTGTCTCATCCGAAAAAGCAGAATTCAAGTCAGGAGAAAGTTAAGTGATTCGACTAGACGATCGAGTAGCGATTATTACTGGAAGCGGGCGAGGTTTGGGGGCAGCCTATGCCCGCCTGCTGGCGGAAAGAGGAGCGCGTGTCGTTGTGCATGACGCAGGCGTTAACAAGGATGGAACCGGATTCGATCCGAACGTGGCGGCTGATGCTGCAAGGAAAATTCAACAAGCAGGTGGAGTTGCGTTCCCGAGCAACGTCATCCTCGATCGTAGAGATAGCTGCCAAAGTTTAGTGGAAACTGCGCTCTCGAAGTTTGGTCGCCTCGACATCTTAATCCACAATGCCAGATGGGTCGCCTATCAGTCAGTGCCAGAACTAACGCCTGATTTTCTACAACGCGCCATCAGCATTAATTTAGAGGCACCAACATGGCTGGCTCAAGCCGCCTTTGGGATTATGAAACAGCAAAACTACGGACGGCTCGTGCTGACGACTTCGGATAGAGCGATTTATCAGCAATATGCTCTGGGCGGTCTTGCAGCTTACGCGATGGGAAAAATGGCGCAGATCGGTTTGATGAATGTGCTGGCGGTTGAAGGCAAAGAGCATGGCATTCTCGTGAATGCGATTTCGCCAGTCGCCAAAACGCGGATGTGGAATGTCCAGGATGAACCAGAAGATTTACGACCAGAGCAAGTAGCCCCTGGAGTGTTATATCTCGCTTCTTTTGAATGCCGAGAGTCTGGATTTATCTTAAGGGCAAGTAACGGGCAATTCACAGCCGCACGCTGGATCGAACGAGACAATGTGGACTATCCGTTAAACCTTGCAGCTGTTGAGGTTTCTACTGCGGAGGATTTGGCGACTCGCTGGCAGGAGATTGCTGCGGATGTTGCGTTTTAAGGAGGAGGTTTGTCCTTCGAGATGGTATGTAGGGAAACAATCGAGATTGTTGGCAGGTTAGCGACGATAGGAGCGCGATCGCATGACTCGATCAGGATACGTAGCTTGGCAAACACCGTAACAGTAAGCTTGTACGATATGCCGATCTACATTATTTTATTGTCATTACTCTTAGCAGTACCGATCTAGGTTGTGAAACGAGCCAGCAATACTACAGTAGTCGATCGAGTAGGAGAATTGATTGCATGAACCAGTCGATGGTAGCGTCGTCATTGCGGTGGTAGCGTCGTCATTGCGGTGGTAGATGGGGAGTTGACGGTAAAGCGACTGCATCGAAAGGGCGATCGCCTCCTTTTGGTGGCTGCCAACAACTGCTACAAACCCCTAGAAATTACCGAGTATATGGAGTTTCAGAATCTTTGTCTTCACCAAGTTTGTTCGTGAAAAATCCGAGCGATCGCTAATTTTGCATCGTATACTTCTGGATAAGTTACTGTCTTTTAGAGCGAAAGAGTCAATGAAAAGGCTCTAGTCAAAACTGTTACTCCAGATGTTACACCGATGTTGCAATCTATCATCCGTTGCTCGCGATCGATCGTCGGAACAATAATTGTATTTTTTGGGATGGCGCACTTAGTACCCGCGATCGCTACTGCACCTGCCCCGCCACAACTCGTGTCAGCCAAGTTAAACGGTCAAGCCGTCTACGTTTTGTACTTGACCCGCAGTAGCGATAAAGTGTTAGTCCGCTGCTACCCAGGACAGCAACCCAAGGTTGAAGTGCAAGCAAAAGCTGACGGCACTAAGGAAGGGATTTTGACTTGTGGAAATTGAAATTTGCCCCAACTGTGCTGCCTAGAATTGGCATATGAGTTTTTTCGTCAATAGAAGTTTGGGGGAAATAATAGGAAATATCTAAAAATTAACTAATAAAAAAAATAATTTAATTTAGTCAATACATTTATTTTCATCCATATGCATTCAGCTTTCTGGAAATCTATGCGGTTCAAGAAATTTGCCTTTGTCTTGGCGATTTCTCTGGTCGTAGCTTTTCACTTGCCTGGTTTAGCGCAAGTAGCAGAACAGCCTGTCGCGATTTTTCATGCTTTTAATCAAAACTATAACGATGTCAAAAAGTTTGTCTGCCAACTTGCTGACCAAGGATACTCTCACATTCAAATTGCTCCAGCACAGAAATCTAATTCTAGCCAAGAATGGTGGGCGCGATATCAACCCGTAGACTACAGCATTATCAAAGGTAAAGGTTCCCAATTAGATTTACGACAGCTAATCGCTCAAGCTCATAAATGCCAAGTTAAAGTCATTGCTGACGTTGTGTTCAACCACATGGCTAACTTAAGTAGTGGCGATGATTTTGAAGACTTGTCTAAATTTCCAGGTTTAACTAAAGATGATTTTCATTCCGCTCCAGGCAATCCTGGCAAGAAACCCTGTGACATCAACTATAACGATGGCAACAGAAATTCAGAACTACATTGTTGGCTGGGCGGACTTCCAGATCTAAAATATACTGCCAATGTGAAAAAAATTCAAAAAGCGCATTTAAAGAAACTGCTCGACCTGGGAATTGATGGATTTCGGTTTGACGCTGCCAAGCACATGCCAGCAGATATTGTTAAAGAGTATATTGACTACATCAATCGCGAAAGCAAAGGAAAGACATGGAATTATCTGGAGGTAATTACCGATAGCGATACCCGTGCAGACGATTACAAGTGGATTGCTGCCGTCACAGACTTTATCCTCTACAATTCCATGAAAGCAGCATTTACCTTTGGTGGAGATCTGCGATCGCTACGAATTCCTATCGCCGTAGATGACTCGCGTAGCGTCACTTTTGGCAGAAATCACGATACAATTCGGGAGATTAATTCTAGCGCCATTAACCCTTACAGCGATCGTTCTGACTCCTACCTAGCGACAGCTTACGTGTTAGCTAGAGAAAGCGGTACTCCCTTAATACTCAACTGGGATAATGCTGATGCGCCGTACATCAAAACTGGTGTGAAGTTCCGTCAAATTATGCGCCAGCGCCTTAGAGCAGGTGGCAACGTCAAAGAAAATGTTTTAGCTACCGTTGACAGCTCAACTGTCTTATTGATGGAACGAGGAAATGAAGGATTTTTTATTGTTAATAAAGCAGCAGGCGAATTCGATATTCCGGTACTGGATTTAACCCTGACGAATATCGAAGGATGTTATCGAGAACTGCGAAATAACTTTACGGTTGCCGTTCAACGTCGCCACAACGGTAAGAAATTTGTCACTCGCTGGGGAACGCAGAATCGAGGCGGTATGGAAGTTCGGGGACGCGATGCTCTTTACTTCATCCGCGAGCCTTGGCAGCAGTGTCAGACTCCCAGCTAGCTTTTGCTTCATTCAGCTATAGAAGAGATAGAGTCGCGATCGTTCTCTGCTCTCGATCGCTCTTGTTCGGGCATTTTTAGGCATTTATGCGTATTGAAGATCTACAACAGTATCAACTCTTTTCGTAGTTTTTCTCAACGCAGAACTCGGAAGGAAAATCAGAAGTTTATTAGCTGTTGTTGACGTTGGGAAAAGCCAAAATGATTGTTATCAAGCGCCTCAAACAGAAAGCTCGATAAGTCTGGCTCTTCTAATTCACTTCACCACAACTAGTTATCTGACAATTTCCAGCATGAAAAACCATTACGAGTTTGACTACACAAGAAACGAATCTAGCTATACACAAGCTAGCAATTATTTATTAAAACCACAGCGCAGTAGAAGAACATGGCGAGAAAAGAGTTCAATTGCAGCACTAATGGCTGTGGCTAGTGGATTGATGATTGTAGATATCTCCATTCACAATCTGGTGCTGTCCAGTTTGATGTTTTTAACTTCGCTCGTATTGATGCTACCTAAAGAAGCCAATGCACTACTGCTCAACTTTGAAAAACTACAGCGAAAATACGGCATCAACATTTATACGATTATATTTTTAGTTGTCTCTACGATCTTTATCATAGATTTTGCTTCGGCACCCGCTAGCGCCCAGTTCATGAACAACGCAGAGACGTTTTTCAGAAACACCGCTTACTTTCCTGGGATTAACGCACAAGTCGTTGGATTCATTTTTGCGATTCTGCGCGGGTTATTCTTAATTTACTTGGGTATTGCTTTAGTACGTATCGTTCAAGCTGCTCGAAATGACGAGGACTGGCAGATCCTTGCCAGAACGCCAATCATTGTTGCCGTTACTGTTGTGATTGGAGATATTTTAGCTGGACTCATAGTAGGTGGTGCTGGCGGTGGTGCTGCCTAAGCCGCATCGGACAACCCAAGCACAAGCCTGATGGGATTGACAAGGAGCGGTGCAAATCTGCTCCCAGACATCGATCGCAACATCACGTCAATCGAGCGCACGACAGTTCAGTTTATCTCAATCTTAAATATTCCTGGTTCCACTTCTCCTCAATCGATCGCAACATCACGTCAACCGAGCGCACAACGGTGAGTTTATTCCAAGTTTTGACATTCCTGGTTCCACTTCCCCTCGTTCGAGTCAGTAGTAACATTCCCAAAAAGAGTTTTCCCGCCCAAAAACTAAAACATATAAAGTCAACTCATAAATGAGCAAGCAAGAACGCGAATTTCGCAGCGTCAACCGCGTTTTGGGACAGCAACCCCGCCTCGGTCCGTTCCCTGCCGACCAAATCCTTCCCTGGAGCGCGATCGCCTTAATTATGTATATGGCAGTCAAGGGATTTCTACAACTATCTTGGCTGGCAACTGGAATCGCGATCGCCTGGGGTTGGGCGACGTGGTGGACGGTCAGCGCCAATAAAGATTTTTTCGGCAAGTTTATCGGTACGCCGCGAGTCACAAAAGGTTACAAATCGTTCGCTTCGCTAACTGGTTTGCCAACTAATAGAAAAATCAAGAAAAAACGGCATTCACGTCGCCGTCGATAACCTTCCGACCGACCCAAGTTAGAGCATTTTGAAAACAAGAAGATCTCCGTCATGACTGCAACGAAGACAGCAAAATCAAAAGACAAAGTTGGCAGACAAGCTTTAGATCCCGAACAAATAGGAGTTGTCAAAAATCTCACTCCTTTTGAAGACATCGTTCATTTAGCAGGGATTGTGAATATCTCCCTAGCCGATCGCCAAAACATAGGCGCTCTCGTTCTCAAGAAAAATGAAGACATTCAAATCAAATTTTGCTTTGAGGCTAAAGGAATTCATTCATCTCTGCCTGAAGAACAAATTCTGCCGATTTTTGAAAGAATCGAAGGTGGTCTCAAAGAATTACCTGAAGGCGAAACGCTGACAATTCACGTCGGTTCGTTCGCTGACGACGATCGCCGCCAGCAGGAATTACTGAAAATTGAGCAAGGTTGCGATTTAGAACAGCTGCAACTGTTGATGCGTTCCGAGCGCCTGCGGACGCGCGAGTTGACTAAACTAGGTACTCGGAAAAATAAGTTTTTGCGTCTCTGGTGTACTTATACTGTGACTGCATCAGAAGAAAGCCGTAACTACGATGCAATTGAAAAAGCGATCGAGCGGTTGCAAATTAGCTGGAAGCAATTTACCGGACAAATTCATGGCTTTCGCGCCGGACGAGTTGAAAATATCCTCCGCAATAGCTTTGCTAATGGTTTTCAACTGTGGGAACAAATCCTCAGCAACACGATGGGATTGAACCTCCGCGCCTTCACGGGCGAAAATATTTGGGAAGTGTTATGGCAGCAATTCAATCGCACTCAAATACCACCGATTCCTAACTCGCTTTACCTCGATGAAGATAAACTGAGCGAAATTCAGACGAGCGACTTTCACATTCGCCATCATCTACTAGAAAATGAAAACTCCGTACCTTACCTAGACCGCGCTTGGGTTAAGCTCCAAGACGAATACATTGGCGTTCTCAACTTCAGCGAAAAACCTGGCGGATGGGTTGATGAATACTCGCAACTGCGTTATTTATGGTCGGTTCTGGCTAAAGATAGAGTCATTGATACCGAAGTTATCTGTCAACTGACCAAAGCCAATCAAAGTTTAGCTAAAGTTGCTTTACAACGCATTACCAAACAGTCACTGACAGCCTCGGCAATGTCTGCCGATAGCAACTCAGTTGACGTTAAATCTAATATGAATATCGAGGAGGGAATCAAAGCACAAGAAACCATATACAAGGGAAACGTTCCCATCCACACTGCAGTTGTTTTTCTAGTACATAGAAAGACCAGAAAACAACTTGACAATGCCTGCCGCTACTTATCAACTTGTTTTCTGCGTCCGGCAGTCGTCAATCGAGAAGTTGAATATGCTTGGAAGACGTGGTTGCAATGCACTCCGATTGTTTGGGAGAAATTGCTGACAAGACCATTCAACCGTCGCTTGCCATACTTCTCCTGCGAAGCACCAGGCTTGATGCCTTTGATGCAAACTGCTACTGGCGATAAAGAAGGCTTTGAATTGATTGCTGAGGAAGGCGGTACGCCAGTCCATATCGATCTATACAAACAACACAAAAATATTGCCGTATTCGGTACGACTCGCTCCGGTAAATCCGTGGCTGTTTCGGGAATTCTCACTCCAGCTTTAGCACGAGGAACTCCCGTCGTCGCCCTCGACTATCCCAAGCCCGATGGCACTTCCACCCTCACCGATTACACTAACTTTTTGGGTGACGATGGTGCGTATTTCGATATTACTAAAGAGTCAAATAATTTATTTGAGTTACCGGATTTAAGAGGGTACGATTGGGAAACGATTAAAGAAAGAATGACAGATTTCAAAGAATTTTTGAAATCCGTACTCATGACAATGGTACTTGGGACTAAACCAACTGGGACTAACTCAACTCGCATTTCTCAGATTGAAAGCATATTAACTTTAGCTTTGGAAACATTTTTCAATGATGACGATCTCAAATTACGCTATAAGTTAGCGATAGAACGGGGAGTCGGTACTGCCGAATGGCAAGACACGCCAACGCTAGAAGATTTTTATCACTATTGCTCCCCTGGTTATCTCAAGCTGGATACGATTGCCAATAATAGTAAAGAAGTTTTAGAAGCTTTAGACCAGATTAGATTGCGGTTAAAATTCTGGCTCAATTCGCGTGTCGGTCAGTCGGTCGCTCGTCCCTCTAGCTTTAGAACCGATGCTAGATTGCTTGTATTTGCATTGCGATCGCTTTCTAGCGAAGAGGATGCGGCAATCCTCGCCCTCAGTGCCTACGCCGCTGCGTTGCGCCGCGCTCTCTCGTCCAAGGTTTCGATTTTCTTTCTAGATGAAGCACCAATTCTATTTGAGTTTGAAGCCATTGCAGAACTGATCGGTCGGTTATGCGCCAACGGAGCCAAAGCCGGAATTCGCGTCATCTTGTCAGCGCAAGAGCCAGAAAGTATCTATAAGAGTAAGTCCGCAGCTAAAATCTTTGCCAACTTGACGACGCGCTTGATCGGTCGGATTCAATCGAGTGCTGTAGATCCGTTTGTCGAGCGTTTCAAGTATCCTTACGAAATTATTTCTCGCAACTGTACGGAAGCATTCTTTCCTAAAAAGGAAAGCATTTATTCGCAATGGTTGCTCGACGACAATGGCAAACTCACGTTCTGTCGTTACTATCCGCCACACTGCTTGCTTGCTACTGTTGCTAATAATCCAGACGAACAAGAATTGCGCGGTCTATACCTCAACAAATATCGTCACGACCCCATGCTCGGTATCGTGCGCTTTTCGGAAACTTATGTCAAGATGATTCGCGGCGAACAACTCACAGATGAAGCTGTAGAACTTTTAGCAATCGCTAATAGTATAGTCTCTTTTAGAAAAGCGAAGATCCCAGAAGAATCTCCAGATTTTCAATGTCAAAAAATGAAAGTTTAGCAATTAACCATAGCCGTTCTAAATCTATTGTGAAATTGTGACTCATCTGTGAAATTGTGACTCATCTGACTGTGACGCGCTCGTATTGCGTTTTGACCAATGACTAATGACAGCCTTCACGAATGGGTCACAAATCAAATAAAACTGCTATATAAGCAAGCGGTAGATCGAAACTACCTTTTTACCTACACATTCAAGCTACATGAAATCTAAATCCAAGCCAAGAAAAATACAGTTATTAGGAGGAGTGCTAGTATTTGGTATCCTCCTACAGTCAACACCAAGTTATGCTCTGTCGCTGAATATTAATGATTTCTTCAACGATATATTGGATGAATTCAAAGGTTACTTTGACGAGTTAAAGAACGAACTCGTACAGCAAATTGAAGCAGACTGGGGTGGATTGAAACAAGATGCCAAGGAAGCGATTGACGAATCAATTGGCGAGATGGACGTTCCCGACCCAGTGAGCGGCGCTGAAAAACTGCGCGAAAAGCTGAAAACCAAAGGAACGCCTATGGAGAGTAACACGGTTGTCGGTGCGATTGAGGCTGGTCGCCAACTCGAACGCCAAACCGTTCGTGCATCTGTTGCCAGCGTTTTGGGTCAAGAAGGTCAAGCTCGAACCAACAAAGAAATTGAATCTACTCAAAAAACTGTGGATGAAGCTAAGAACTTAGGCGATAGCGCTCAAGATATGGATGCTTCGCAAAACATCCTCAAAGCGATCGCCGCTCAAAACGCTCAGATTGTCTCGATGCTCGGACAGTCTCGTACCGATGAATTGCAAGCCCGCCAGGATGCAGCTAATACCAACTTAATGCTGGAACAAATTGCCGAAAATGGTGCTAGCGATCGCCGTCGCCAAAGTCTGGCGATGGATGGCGAACTGGCAACCCAAATCTCAATTGGAGGCTGGACTCGCCTCCGCGCTACGACTTCCGACTCTGCATCGCAAAGCAACTAGCAGACGCGATGCCATGCTTGCAGCTATCTCTGCGTGCAGAGATAGCTAGCGAGAATTTTTTCAACTATTCAAACTATACAACTATATGGTTTTTCGCTATTTATTACTTCAAGTAGACCCTAACTTCGGTCAAGACGTACTCGAAGCCGCGCAGGGAGGAGCGTTACTGGTAGCCGAGAGTTTCGACGAGTTGTGGAACGAGACAATAAATGGCGGCTTATATCGCTCTTTATGTATCGTCGGTTTCGCGTTTGCGCTTGCCATGCTTGCCCTATTTATGGTTCAGTTCGCTAGGAACTGGATGAACGACGACTACCAACCAGCTCTTGCCAGTTATCTCTGGCCCATCATCGTCATCGGTTTGCTTTTCGGTAACGGCTACCTACTTGCCAACGGTACGCTGGCGCTGCGTAACTACATGAATCACATAGACCAAATTATGTTAGGAAATGCGGCAAGGGGTGCAGACTTGGACGTTGCTTTCAGCCGAGCGATGGGCGACATTCAACTGCGCCGAATGGTCGGGAATGCGATTCAACGCTGTAACGAAAGGGGAGGTACGCCTCAACAAGTTAACGATTGCTTGGTGCAAGCACGAGAAGAACTAGAGGCATACGCGCCGCAACTGTTTCCACAAGAACAAAATGCTAACGAGAATGATTGGTTCTTCAGATCTCTGGGAGCTATTGGTGCGGCGATCGCGCTGACAAATCCACTTGCAGGTGCAGTAGATGGTGCTACTGGCGGCAATCTCGCCAACACGGTCGGTAATTTTGCGATGGAGACGGTTGGCTCTGCCGTGACTGGTTTGTCCGCCACTTGGTTGCTTGCTATCAATAACGCTTACCAGTGGGGCGTTGAAATTTGTTGGATAATTGTCGCCTTACTCGCACCTATGGCAGTAGGAGCTTCGCTGACACCCTACGGTCAAAAACCGATAGTTGCTTGGCTGGCAGGATTCTTCGCCATAGGCATGGCAAAGTTTTGCTTCCACATCATGCTCGGACTTTGCGCTCAGTTGATTAGTACCGCGCAAGCAAACCAACCGATGATTTTTCTTCTGTTTATCAGTATCGTATCGCCACTGCTAGCGAGTGCAATGGCTGCTGGCGGCGGCATGGCTGTCCTCAACGCGCTGACGAAAGGAGTTGAATGGATTGCTAGTGGTGCGATGACGACAGGGACGGCTGGAGTGACATCGGGAGCAAAGATAGCAACGGCTGCCGCTGCTTCGCGCTTCGGTAGGCGCTCTTAAGGAAATTAAAAATTCAAGTTCAAACAAGAAAGTAAGTATCGCTCGTATGACATCCACGAAAGAAAAAAAACAGGCTCCTCAACTGCTCAGCTACGGTAAATCGATCCCTAACTCAGTTGGAGTTGTCGTCGTCAGCTTGACTGCCATCAGCAGCATCTCGTTGGTAGTACAGCTCGCCAACCTGGGCGCTGCTATGAATCTCAACCGCTATACCAAAGGCATGACAATCGTACAGCTTCAAGACGGTACGACAATTCCCGCCCAGCCCCTCGGTCCGAATCAATATACCAACAACACGATTAAAAAGTTTGTCTCCGACAGCATGGTGAAGCTATTTAATTGGGACGGTCTGCTCCAGTCCACTGAAAACGGTGAAGTCGTGACGAAAAAAGACGAAGGGGTGAATGTCGAAGTCAAAAACAAAGGCTTGGTGAAAATTCCTACTAAAGCCAGAGATGCAGCCTTTGCCCTATCTGAAAAACACGACTTTCGCGCTAGTTTTCTCAGAAAACTAACCGAGTACGTACCTCCTGGCTTATTTAACGGCAACGCTCAAGTTGCGTTGGTGCCTCGCTACTTCTCCGAACCGCGTAAGGTTGGGGAGGACAAGTGGGAAGTTGACGCGATCGCCACGCTGGTCACGTTCTCTCGCCGCGACAATGCTGGTAAGGGTATGGCTTTCAACAAAACTATTGTCGTGCAAAAGATCCATTCTCCCCAATCGCCGCCAGACACGACCGACTTAGCAAAGACTATTTACAGCGCCCGCAGATCGGGGTTGGAAATTGTCGAAATCTATGACTTCGGGCTGGGCAAGCCGCCAGAAAAAACAGCCAACACAAAATAATTTTCACCGAGATCCCCACAGTATTAAAAAATCAGTTATGACACAAGCAATAGACGAACTTTTACCGCTAGAAGATGACAGTAACTCCTCAAATTCTGCATCTTCTGTAGATAACTTTGATGAAGACTTAGAAGATGAAGACTGGGAGATAGAAGATCCTGCCCAAGTACGGACTCAACATTCTTCAATTACGTCACCCTTTTCGCGTCTGGGTATGGTTGGCGGTGTTTTTGGTGTTGGTTTTCTCGTCGTTTACTTCAGCCTCAACAGCGTGATGAACGGTAGTGGCGAACCAATTATCGCCAAAACAGCAACCACACCTCAAGATAACACCGTAGAGTCGAAAAACAGCGACGGCGATATCTATGCCAAGCTCGCACTAGCTAAACAAAAAGAAGAGTTGGCGGCTTTGGGCAAACCACCAGCCGACAAAGTAGAGACTCCACCTAAACCAGCAGCACCAGCGCCAACCCGTACTGTTGTCGTCAGACAAGCAGTACCGCCCGCCCCGCGACCTGTTGTTTCGACAGCAACAATGCCCGCACCTCGAATCGCAATCGCACCAGCAGCACCTAAAGACCCATTTGCCGAATTAGAACGGTTACGCAGGATTGGCTCTATTGGCAAGATCGAGTATGGTGACAAATATGCCAGTGCTAATCTTGCCGAGCGCAGTAATTCTGGTGCTGGTGGTGACGATCGTTCGCTGCCCTGTTTAGATCCAGCCCGCGCTACACCAGCCCAAACAGAAGATAACGTACCAGAACCCAAGCCCAGGGAAAGTGACGGCAACTTCGACTTCGACACGAATGATACCAGCCCCGACGCGATCGAACAACTGAAACCGAGATGGCAGCCGTCAATCGCTTCAAACGCTGGCGATCGCTCCCTTACCCTTGCTGCCACACCTAACGCAACGCTAGCTAGTTACGACTACCTCCCAGAAGAAGCACAAATTTTATCAGGCAAGCAACAGCAATACCTAACGCTCGGTTCTCATGCTAGTGCTACCCTTGTAACTCCACTTTTTCTCTCCCAACAACGCGAAGATCGCTCTAGCGGTAGTAAGCGTAGGTTTGTCGCCCGCCTCGACGAACCGCTAATGGCAAACACGGGTGAAATTGCCATCCCCACTGGCACGCTCGTCACGATCGCCATGACTTCTGTAGATAGTGCCTCTCAAGTTCATGCCGAAGTGACTGCCATTCTCAAAGACGAAACCGAGTATCCCGTTCCCAGCGGTGCTATTAGCATATCGGGTAAGAATAGCAGTCCGCTAATTGCCAAAAAAATGCATAACAAAGGCAAGGAGATTGCTGGGTTCGATCTGACGCTAGGTGCAGTTGCCGGTCTAGCCAGTATTGGCGAAACCATGAATCAACCCGATGAAGAAGTGGTAGACGACCTGCCCTTTGGTGGCAGCCGCACGCGCCGCACGCGCCAGCGTCGCTCGATGACGGGTGCGTTTCTACAGGGCGCTTTCGGTCAACTTGCCGATTCGATTGGCAACCGCACTCAAAAAGCTACCGATGAAATTGCCCAGCGTCCTGACATTTGGTATATCCCGCAAAACACCAAGATTGTCGTTGAAGTCAATCGCTCGCTGAAGCTGTGAGCCTTCATCCAAAATTACCCGTATCGCCCTGCCAATTACTAGAGGTTTTTGTGAAACCAAATATCTTTTCTTCTTTTCTCCTCATCACCCTCGGCGCGATCGCCCTAGCGAATATAGCGCCTTCCCCAGCCGCAGCATCCCCCACCAGTACGGTGCGATCGCTCAAAGCCAGTCTGGTAACGGGCAGGCAAGCACGACTACAAACAGTTAAAGCATGGCCTGGTCATGGGGTATCCATCTCCTTCTTCGAGACAGGGGAAGTCATCAGAAGGGCTTGGCTAGATCGCAGCAAAAAGTCCAGATTTATCATCGATGTTGATGGCTGTTTGTCGGGACTGGGCAGGGACTGCGAAAATCCTGGTGCTGGACTGATTCATATCAGCGCGATCGATGGAGTTACGATTCCAGGACTGCCAAACGCACCATACGGCGAACACTTGACTGTGATTACCGAATCCAACGGTCAGAAAAAAAGCTATCACTTTCGACTCGTACCTGGTACTGGCGCTCCCGAATACAGCGAAATCTCGATCGAAAATGACCTAGAACCAACGCTAGAGGAATCCAGCAAGCCCAGACCGAATGCTTATGCTGCTGCCGATGCTCAATGGGTAACTAGGGGAATGCAGGTGGCACTGTCCAATAAGTGGATCGACGCGCAGGGAGCGTTGTGGCAAAGACTAACTCACCTTGTAAGCGAACTCCAATCCGGTGCGGACGCGAACTCGGCTGCGGCAAATGCTGGAGTATCGATGCAGTTAGTCGAAAGGCTGATGCAACTGGGAGGCAAGCGCTTTCCTACCATGTTGCCGCCCAACGGTACTGTTTCTCCTATCCCGCCCGCTCTATCGACAGTGCCAGCTGTAACTCCTACCCCATCTGTGCCTGCTAAAGCAACTTCAGCAACTCACAAACCAACTGTCATTAATTCTTACAGAAGATAAACTATGGAAAAAGCGTATAACGACCCCAACTGTTCGAGCCTCGTCGCTACTGCCGACCCGATCGCAGATCCAGATACAAATACAGCCGCTAAAAAACCTACAACTAGCTACGCCAGATCGCATAGTCAAAGATATCGATATTTACTGACTCTAGGGTTTGTCGCCGCGATCGCCCTGCACGCCCTCAAAGCTGGGGCTGCTACGCCAGAGGAAACGGTTGTAGCTGCTAACGCCAATCCAAGCAATTCTTCTTTTCCGACTCGCTACTATAGCGGAGTCCCAGTACCCGATTGGAACGAGATTACGTTCAAAAACATGGTGTTTTCTGAAGCGGGCGGGACTGAATTGCCTAACATCAAAAGTCGAGGCATGAAGGCTAGACGGGTTTGGCAAGCCGGACAAAGCGTTGCCGACGTGATGGAGTTGGGCGACTTTGAAGCATCTGAGTTTGGCATTGAAAAGCTGTCAGTCCGCAATATTGCTAGCATGACAGGCATGAACCTGAAAACGCTCAAGCTCGATCGCCTGGAGCTAACCAAGTGGCAGACAATTGCAGACTTAACTGAAGCTATCCCTAGCTTAGACAAGTTGCAAGTGGCAGACGTGCCGCCAGTTCGCGATCTGGTAGCTAAACTCGCCCGCTCCTATGCCCTGGACAATCAAACGATCGCCAACCTGCTCGAAACCTACCCAGTCCTGCAAAATGTAGAGCTGGATCAATATATCAATCTCAGCAACTATAAACTGACGGATATTCCAGGGCTGACAGATGCGGCGCTGCAAAAGTTTGCTAACTGGCAAAATAACATCATCGGCAAAGTGCCTGGTTTAGCATTCCTGCCATTTGGCAGTTTTCCTGGCACTCCCGCCGCAGATTTTACCGCTATTGGTAAAGTTGACCTGCCACTGGGGACGCTAGAAAGCGATCGCCACAGATCGATTTCGGGTAGCGATCGCTCTGGGTTTAACGTATCCTGCGATTCTAAGTGCGCCCACATTGAATTAGCAGGTAGCGGCGAACTGACCGGAGCGCAGTGGATCTCTGGCAAGAACCAAAAAGTTAGGGGTGGTTTTGGGGTTTTGGGCAATCTCTTCGATCGTAGAGAACCTACTGGTCGTCACCCCTTCGGCAAGAGCTTTAAGCAAGTTATTTGGAATGTCAATGAAGCGAACGGCAGCATTACAACTGCTATGTTCTTCCGCATCTGCAAGCGCGGCATACCCGACCTTGGTTGCAGTCCCTATGGTATTGGTCCGGTTCAGTTCCTTAACTACAAAGAAATGGATGCAATTTTACTGGGTCGTCCCCTCAGCGTTCCTCGGTGATAGACGCTTTGAGCAATTAAAGGTAAGGCATTTTTTTCAAGATATCTTTTCAACAATATGACTCAATCAGCTAACAAAAGCTTTGTTAATGAAGTTAAGGTTGTCAGTAATTCCGATCGCGCACTCAACGAATATACCGATAAGCTAATCTCGCCTTTCCTTTCTACTCAAGGATTAATTTTAGCTGGAGGAATTTTAACACTAGTAGCATTGCAAATGCTAGATAAGGGAAATAAGAAAAAGCTAGCTAGTAGCTATTGGGGTAGCAATGCTGAAATAGCCAATGCCAAAAAAATAGCTGTAAAACAGATAAAACAACCGCGATGCGACAGTGCAGCTTCATGGATTGGAGCGAACAAACTAGACCGCAATAATCTATATATACCAGATATCCAACGGGGAACGGCAGCAATCGGTGGACCTGGTAGCGGTAAGACGGCAAGTGCTATTCTGCCGATGATTTATGCCGCGATCGAGCAAGAGTTCGGCATTGTTATCTATGATTTTAAATATCCTTCCCTTGCTAAAATAGCTAGTTATGCCAGGAAAAAGGGGTATGACGTACACATTTTTGCTCCAGGTTTTCCCGAATCAGAAGTCTGCAACCCGATTGACTTTCTCCGAGATAGTAGCGATGCCGAAACTGCAAGACAGTTAGCTACGGTGATCAATAAAAACTTTAGGCTGGCGGGGAATACTAACGAAGATGCTTTTTTTGGTCCGGCTGGCGACCAGTTAACACAAGCAATTCTCATGCTTGCTAAAGAATTTGAAAGTAAAGATAATCCCAACCAAAGCTACGCAGATATCATGACTGCTGCTGCTATTTTATCTAGCGAAAAAATGGTAGAGCGATTGAAATCAGCTAATCTGAATCCGTGGATTAAGATTGCCTTCGGTCAATTATTCTCGTCTGCTGACTCGGAGAAAACTGTTGCTGGAATTGCAGGTACGGCATCGTTGATGTTCACTCGCTTCATGGCTAAAAACACTCTCGGATGTTTTGTCGGTAAGACTACCCTACCCCTGGAAGTAAAGCGCCAGCAGATGATTATCTTCGGACTCGACCGAGAACGCCGAGATGCTGTCGGTCCTCTCATGACAAGTATTCTGCACATGGTAATCTCCCGCAGTATTGCCAAAAGGCGTGAAGACCCATTGGTTGTCGCCCTAGACGAGCTACCCTCAATTTATCTACCCGACCTGTATAGATGGCTCAACGAGTCGCGTTCTGAAGGTTTTTGCGGTATTTTAGGCTGGCAGAATATGGGTCAGCTGGAAAAAATCTATAGCAAAGAAATTGCCAAAACTATCCTTGGTGCCTGCGGTACTAAATTTGTCTTCAACCCTGGTGAAGAAGAATCAGCGCGCCAATTCTCTGCCTATTTAGGCGAGGAAGAGATTAAATACAAACAAAAATCGCGTACCAGTGGTGGGGGTAAGACAAGTACTTCTATCAGCAATCAAGAAAAGACGCGCAAATTGTTTGAACCCGCACAATTCCTCAAACTACCGCAGGGTAAATGCGTGTTAATTAACCCAGCCTACAGCAATAAAAAAGAAGGTTCCGTGCCGATCCTGAAAAAAATCAAAATTCCCAAAACTATTGAGAATTGGGAAGAACTAAACCAAAAATCTTGGCAAAAGTTGAGGACGAGATTTGCAAAAAGAAGCACTCAAAAATGCCCCAGTCAAGAAGATTTGGAGAGCAGAATGGCTGAAGTGAACAAACGCTTTCCTATTCCCCAGCAATCCCAACCAACCAAAAATCAACCCCTAGTAAATCTTCAAGGTTTATTTTGACACAACTTTACCAATTCCCAGCCAAGTGTATTTCAAATGAATGACCTGACATTAGAGCGAGAAATCGAAAAGTATCAGAAGCTATCCCGTTGGTCTCACCAATTTCCTCCCAGTATCGAAACTCACTACTTCGATTCCATTCTCGTCTACTACTACAACCGCGATCGCCCAGATAACATCTATTGCGCCACCCTCATAGCAGGTGGTGCTAAACCATCGCTGATTGTCATCCGCTTCGATCGCCAGCTTGTCTTCGTTCAATACAAAAATACCGTCCTTCTAGATAGATTGCCTACACTGCCATGTACGACGAACGCGCCACAGAATTAGGAAATTATTACACGAGAATGACAGATAAATCTGTAGAGACGCTTTACTCTATGGGTAGAGAGATAACAAATTCAATTACAGAGATTGTCAAACTCATTTTTGATAAACTTAGGGAAAATAAAGCAGAACAACCAGAACAACTCGATCGCGTTCGCGTGGATATTGGTAGCGATGTTTACGTTCTTTCCCGCGATCAGGATCTGCCCGATGCCTGGAAGTGGGAGAAATTAGATTCTGTGGCAGATCGATATCGGGCAGAAGCGCCAACCGAGTTTCAGCTACAGACTATTTCTCAGCGGTTAGCAGCAGATGTGACCGATCGCGTCAGTCAAACCGACGATCGCCAGCCGTGTTTGCAAATTGTTGGCACGACTGAATCTGGTAAAGAAGTTGTCCTCTATACCCAAGACGAGACGGGGAACTGCAAGACGAATCTAGCTACCCAACTTCTGACACCAGAAGAATTGGCTGCATTGACTGACTGCACTTCCAACGTCCAGCAGCCACTGGTTGCTGCTGGTTCACCCCTTTCATTAGAAGATCGATCAGAAGGTACGCCATCCCAAAGCAATCCTCCATCTGCCGAACAATTCGATAGTCAGGATTTATTGTCGCTCAAACAAGAACTAGAAAGTAATTTAGTGTTAGCAGTTACTAACCAGAGCATAGAATGGTGAACAGTTTTAGGCAGCGGAGTAAGCAACATGTTTCTCACGAAAAAAGTTTTGTACAACGTGTGGTTGACGTTGTGTA